>NZ_JAEVHJ010000101.1:0-20778 GCF_016802855.1 Micromonospora sp. ATA51
GGAGAGCAGCGCGTTGACCCGACCCCGGTGGGCGTCGACGTCGAGCAGCGCGTTGACCCGACCCCGGTGGGCGTCGACGTCGAGGGCGCGCAGTTCCTCCGGGGTGCCGTCGGTGAGCCGCTCCGTCTCCGCCAGCGCCCGGGTGAGGTCGTCGCGCAGCGGACCGGGCGGGGTCAGGGCCAGCGCCTCGGTCAGATACCAGAGCAGTTCGTGCAGCGGTCGCATCACCGCGAACGTGTCGAACATCCGGCGCGCGGTCGCCGGGTCGGTCCGCCAGTCCCGCCCGCCGAAGGTGACCTGGGCGACCTGCTGGCCGGCGCCGAAGCAGTCGAACACCGTGCAGCCGGGGAAGCCGCGCTGGCGCAGGTCGGGGTGGATGCCGCAGCGGGAGTCCGGCCCCAGGTTCGGGCAGGGCTGCCCGGCGGGCTTGTCGAGCGCGAAGTCGGCGGAGGCGGCGAAGGCCGGCGCGACGCAACAGATGCCGAAGCAGCGCGCGCAGTCGGCGCGCAGCTCCCGCCCGGCGGTCGCCGACGACTGCTGTTGCGCGATGTCCGACACGCTGAACCGATCTCCCGCTGCTCCGAGTTGCTGAGGGTGCGCGCGGCGAGGGGGCCGCGACCGGACCCATTCTCCGCCCACCGGCCGGTCGCGGTCCCGGCGGCCCGGGCACCAGGACCGGTCGTGGCCTCCGTTCGCCCACGCCGTCGCCCCGGATCTTCGTATCGTGACCGTAACCGGCACGAAGGGCGGCGGAATGAACGAGCAGGCACGGGAGCAGGCGCTGCTCACCGCCCTGACCACCGAGCACTTCGTGCTGCAGACCTCTCGCGGCGCCACGATCGCCGAGTCGGTCGGCCGGGCCACGGTGTTCCTGACCATGCTCTCCGCCGCGCTGATCGGACTGGGTTTCGTCTCGTCCAGCGGGCAGTTGCTCAAGCCGTACCTCGGCGCGGTGGTGCCGACCCTGGTGATCACCGGTCTGTTCACCTTCGGCCGGCTGGTGCAGAACATGGTGGAGAACTCGCTGGATCTCCAGCGCATCCAGCGCATCCGCGCCTACTACCAGCGGCAGTTCGCCGGCGGGCACGACTTCTTCGCCGACGCGGTCCTCGGTGGGGACCCGCAGCGCGCCGTCTGGGCGGCGGTCGGCACCCGGCCGGGCCGCTGGCATCTGCTGCTCACCACGGCAGCGATGGTCGGTGCCGTCAACGCGCTCCTGATCGGGTTGGGCGCCACCCTGTTGACCCGGGTGACGGGTGGTTCACCGACGGTGGCCGTCGCGGTCGGGGTGGCCGTGGCGCTGGTGGCCTTCGCCGCGCAGGTCGCGTACATCCAGCGGGCCTCCATCTCGCTGATCAGGTGAGCACCGGACAGTAGGCGGCGCCCGCGCGGGCGCGGGCGCCGCGTACCGGTCAGAAGTCGAAGAGCGCACCGGTGCCGCGCCGCAGCGCGCACCGGTTGTCGAAGGTCTGGGCGTACGCCACCGGGCGGTCCTGCCAGAAGCCGACGGCGCGCACGGTGAGCGGGGCGTGTTCCCGGGTGCACGGCCCCGGGTCCACGTCCAGCGCGGCGAGGTCGCCGTCGACCCGCGCCACGAGGCGGCAGGCGGTCGTCGGGTCCGGGTGCAGGCCGCCGGCCGGGCCGCAGACCAGCACGGTGGCCCGGGACCTGGCGGTCCCCGAGTCGACGGTCAGCAGCAGCACCGAGGGCGTCTCGGGGCCGGGGCGGGGAGCCGCGCCGGCCGACCGCGGGTGGGGGGCGGCCACGGCGGCCAGCCCGCCGAGGGTCGCGGCCAGGGCGAGCGCGGTGGCGTATCGGGCGAAGGGCATGGTGACGTCCTTCCGTCTGGGCCCCAGGTGGGGGGCCGGCTGCGGCCCGGTCGTCGTGCGGCCGGGCGTGGCAAACACTAAGTGGACGGTGTGAACGCGAAACGTCACGAACTGTTACGCCGGTCGCGCCGCCACAGACCCACACAGCCGGCCTCCACCCCACCACCGCAACCTCAGACTGACCGCCACTCGTCAGAAGGAAGAGCAGACGCCTGCGGACCCATCAGCAGCATCCCCCCGTCCACCACCCACGACGCCCCGGTCACGTACGCGGCCGCGGGCGAGGCGAGGAACGCCACCACCGCCGCGATCTCCCGCGCGTCCCCCGGCCGCCCGACCGGCACCCCCGGCCGCTCCTGCGTGAACGGGTCGACGTCCTCCTGCCCGGTCATCGGGGTGGCGATCTCCCCGGGCGCCACCGCGTTGACGGTGATCCCGTCCGCCGCCAGCTCCTGGGCCATCACCTTGGTCAGCAGCCCGAGCCCGCCCTTCGCCGCGCAGTACGCCGACGAGCCGACCCGGGGCGCGTGCTCGTGCACGCTGGTGATGTTCACGATCCGGCCGCCGGCGCCGGCCGCGCGCATCCGGCGGGCGGCCCGCTGCGAGCAGAGGAACGGCCCGTCCAGGTCGACGCTCAGCACCTCCCGCCACTGCTGCCACGCCACGTCGACGAAGGGCGTGGCCATCCCGGTGCCGGCGTTGTTGACCAGCACACCGATCCCGCCGAGCCGGTCGGCCAGATCGTCCACCACCGCGGCGGCGTCGGGCAGCCGGGTCAGGTCCAGCTCGGCGACCTCGCAGCGGCGCCCGGTGGCGCGTACCTCGGCGGCGGTGTGCTCGGCGCCGTCCGGGTCGCCGTACCAGGTGATGCCGATCTCGAAGCCGGCCGCGGCGAGCGCCACCGCCGAGGCCTTGCCGATGCCGGAGTCCGCGCCGGTGACGACGGCGGTTCGGGGGTAGTCCTCGTATCGCTGGGGCATGCCGCCGCACTACCCTGACCGGACGAGCTCAACCAGGTCGGGTGTAACCGCCCCGGACCGGGGTAGCCGGGCGACATGGAGCTGGTCGAGGAGTCGCCGTACCGGTTCCGGATCGACCGGCATGATCCGATGCGGGTTCCAGGCGTGGTCTTCGCCTCCCGGTCGCTGTTGCCGGACGCCGGGGCGGACAAGTCGCTGGATCAGGTCGCGAACGTGGCCACCCTGCCCGGCATCGTCGGCGCCTCGTACGCCATGCCGGACGTGCACTGGGGCTACGGCTTCCCGATCGGCGGGGTCGCGGCCACCGACATCGAGGAGGGCGGGGTGGTCTCGCCCGGCGGGGTCGGCTTCGACATCTCCTGCGGGGTGCGGCTGCTCGCCGCCGACCTGGACCGTGCCGGCCTGCGGCCCCGGCTGGACGCGCTGATGGACGGCCTCGGCGAGGCGACGCCGCGCGGCATGGGCAAGGGCGCGGTGTGGCACCTGACCGACCGCGCGGAACTCGACGCGGTGCTGCGCGGGGGCTCCCGCCACGCCGTTGAGCGCGGGTTCGGCGTCCAGCACGACCTGGACCGGTGCGAGGACTACGGCGCGGTCGACGACGCGAACCCGGCGCAGGTGAGCGAGCGGGCGGTGGAGCGCGGCGCGCGCCAGGTCGGCAGCCTCGGCTCCGGCAACCACTTCCTCGAGGTGCAGGTCGTCGAGGACGTCTACGACGAGGCCGCGGCCAGCGCGTTCGGGCTGCGGGCCGGCCAGGTCTGCGTCATGATCCACTGCGGGTCGCGCGGCCTGGGCCACCAGATCTGCACCGACTACGTCCACGAGATGGAGAAGGTGATGCGCGGGTACGGCATCCACGTGCCCGACCGGCAGCTCGCCTGCGCCCCCGTCTCGTCCCACGAGGGGCGGGCCTACCTCGGCGCGATGGCCGCCGCGGCCAACTACGCCCGGGCCAACCGACAGCTGCTCCACCACGCGGCCCGACAGGTCTTCCACCGGGTCACCGGCAGCGACCTGGACCTGGTGTACGACATCTCGCACAACCTCGCCAAGATCGAGACACACCAGGTGGACGGCGCGCGGCGCCGGCTCTGCGTGCACCGCAAGGGCGCCACCCGGGCGCTGCCGCCCGGCCACGCCGACCTGCCGGACGACCTGCGCGGGGTCGGTCAGCCGGTGCTCATCCCCGGCTCGATGGGCACCGGCTCGTACGTGCTCACCGGCGTCCCCGGCGCACCGGCGTGGGCTTCCACCTGCCACGGGGCCGGTCGGGTGCAGAGCCGCAAGCAGGCCACGAAGGCGGTACGCGGGCACGACCCGCGGCGCGAGCTGGAGGCGCAGGACATCGCGGTGCGCGGGGCGTCCCGGCGGGGGCTGGCCGAGGAGATGCCGGCCGCGTACAAGGACATCACCGCCGTGGTGGCCGCGGCCGAGGGCGCCGGGCTGTGCCGGCGGGTGGCGCGCCTCGTCCCCATCGGCGTGGTGAAGGGCTGAGGCGGCCTCACACGTCCAGCGTCACCGCGCCGGACCAGCCGTCCCCGTCGGGGCCGAAGCGCAGCTCGTGCAGCGACACCGCCTTGGGCACCGCGCCGACCAGCTCCACGGCGTCCGTGCCGGTGGTACGCCAGCGCACCGTCAGGCCGCCGTCGTCGGCCGCCCGCACCTCGGTGCTGAGCGGCAGCTCGCCCTCCGTCTCCATCCGGAAGATCACTTCGTCGAGTACGCCCACCAGTAGGTCCGGGTCGTCGCCCGGCGGGACGTGGAACTCCCCCGTGGCCTCGGAGACCGCGCCGGTGAAGTCCACGAAGGTGTTGACCAGCGCGGTGACCGCCTCCGCGACGCACCCCTCCCGGTCCGGCGCCCACGCCTCGATCCGGACGTCGGCGGTGTGCGGCACCATGCGGTGCCCCCGCGGCGGTCGTCGCTCCATGCCCCGATCATGCCCGCCCGGCGCGGCCGGTCACGGTGAATTGTCGGCGAACGCCCGCCGGCTGCCGGCCGGGGAGATCAGCCCGGCCGAGTTCGAGGAGCTCACCGGTGGCGACGCCGGGCCGACCCGCCCGGATCCGCGGTGGTGGGCCGGCCACTGAGGGGCTCAGAGCACCGCCGGCAGGTCGAACGCGGGGAACAGCGCGTGGCCGAAGGTGGTGATCTCGGCGATCCGCCCGTCCCGCACCCGCAGCACGTCCAGCTTGAACGCCCGGAACACCGGGTCGCCGGGGCGCCGCAGGTAGCTCGCGGCGGCCGGCATCCGGTTGGCGTACGTCGGCAGCAGCCGCCAGTCGCCCTCCCGCTCCGGCCCGAAGGCCCGTTCCAGCAGCGGCGCGATGCTCGCCACCCCGTCGAAGCACATCGGCGCCGGCGGCATGGTGATCCGGAGGTCCGGCGCCGCCGCGGCGAGCGCGGCCGCGGCGTCGCAGCGTTCGTGGGCGTCGATGAATCGGGCCAGCAACTCCCGTTCCCGCTCGTCGGCCGGGTTGGCCGCCCAGTCCGCCCGCCGGGCCGGCAGGTGGGCCTGCAGGGTGGCCCGGGCCCGTTGCAGCGCGCTGTTGGCCGCCGCCACGCTGGTCTCGAGCAGCTCCGCCGTCTCCGCCGCCGACCAGCCGAGCACGTCGCGGACCAGGAAGGCGGCCCGCTGCCGGGCCGGCAGTACCTGCATGGCGGCGAGGAAGGCCAGCTCGATGGTCTCCCGGGTCACCGCCACCGCGTCCGGCTGCTCGTCACCCGGCGCGACCCGGTCCAGCAGCCGGTCCGGGTACGGCTGCAACCACGGCACCTCCGCGTACGACCGCACGGCGCGCGGCTGCCGGCCGGTGCGGCGCAACAGGTCCAGGCACACGTTGGTGGCGATCCGGTAGAGCCAGGCCCGGGGCTGCGTGCCGTCGAAGCGGTCCCGCCCCCGCCACGCCCGCAGGTACGTCTCCTGGACGGCGTCCTCGGCGTCGTCGAAGGAGGCGAGCATCCGGTAGCAGTGCACGTGCAACTCGCGCCGGTGGCGCTCGGTGAGCGCGGCGAAGTCCGGGTCGTCGGCGCGGGGTGCAGGTCGGCGGTCACGCTGCCGCCGCCCCAGCCCGGCCGACCTCCTGGACCAGCCACTCGTTGCCGTCCGGGTCGCGCAACGACAGGAAGGAGCCGTAGTCCCGCCGCTCCGGGTCCGGCCCGGGGGTCTGCACGCCGCCCGCGGTGAAGTGGAAGACCTCGCTCGGCTTCGCGCCCCGGTCCACCAGCTCCGCCCGCGCCGCGTCGATGTCCCGGACGACCAGGTGCAGGCCGCTCACCGAGCCCGCGGCGTCCGGCTTGCGCATCAGCGCGATCGAGCAGGCGGAGCCGGGCGGGGTGAGCTGTACGACGCGGAAGTCCTCGCCGGCGGAGTGGTCCACGTCCAGCCGGAACCCGGTTTGGTCCAGGTAGAACGCCTTGGCCCGGTCCACGTCCGAGACGGGCACCACGACGAGTTCGAGCTTCCAGTCCATGATCGGCCTCCCTGGCCTCGGTGACGGCTGCCGTGACGTACAACGTCCGGCCGGTCGGCGACTCATCGGTGTTCCGATGAGAATGTCACCTCGCCGCCCGCTGACGGGTCGTACCGGGTGCAGCGACCAGACACGGGAGGGGACGATGTGGACCCGCAGGAACAGATCCGACAGGTGTACGCCGCCTCGGCGGCCCGCCTGGTGGCCCAGGTGTACGCAATGACCGGCGACTACGCCGAGGCGCAGGACGTCGTACAGGAGGCGTTCGTCCGGGCCCTCGCGAGGCCCGGCCAGCTGCGCCAGGTCGACAACCCGGAGGCCTGGCTGCGGACGGTGGCGCTGAACGCCGCCCGGTCCCGGTTCCGGCGCCGGTCGATCCTGCACCGCATCGCCCGGTCCGGTCGCCTGCACCCCGCCGAGCGGAGCGCACCCGCCCTGTCACCGGACCATGTCGCCCTGGTGGCGGCCCTGCAGAAGCTGCCCCGGCAGGCCCGGGAGACCGTCGTGCTGCACCACCTCGCGGACCTGCCGGTGACCGAGGTGGCCGCCGCGATGGGCTGCTCGGTGGAGGCGGTCAAGACCCGCCTGGTCCGCGCCCGACGTGCCCTGGCCGGGCATCTCACCGACACCGAGCCGGCCGGCCCGGTCCACGCCCTCGCCGAGCGGGAGGCCCGCAATGCCTGAGCTGGACTTCGCCGGACTCAACGCCGCCGCCCAGGCCGCGTTCAAGCCGCACTTCGAGCAGGTGCGGGCCCGCGCCCGGCGCCGCCGGCGGACCCGGATCGCGGCGGCGGTCGTCGCGGCGGCGGTGGTGGCCACCGGGTCGGGGATCGCGGTCGCCCGGCCGGCGGGCAAGCCGTCCCCGGCCCCTGCCTTCGGACCGGACCGTACCCCGGAGTTCATGCCCGGGCCGCAGCCCACGCCGACGCCCGGCGCGGGCCGCCAGGTGTCGACCGGCCGGCCGGCCGCCGGCGACCTGAACCACGTCTACCTGCGCTACCAGGAGTGCCGGACCGGCTGCCGGTCCGGTTCGCGGCGACCGACGACCGTGGTCGGACCTGGCGAACCGGCCGGCTGCCGGTGCCGGACGACGCGATGGTGGACCTGCGTGCGGTGGGCCCGCGCACCCTGGCGGCCTGGTACGTCTCCCGGTCGGCGCCGAACAGCCGGTCCGCGGCCTGGACCACCAGCGCCGACGGCGGAGCGACCTGGCGGCAGGTGACCGTCCGGCGGGTGGCGGCGCTGCCGGCGGGCTGGCGGGTGCTCGACCTGCAGCCCGGTCCGAGCGACGAACCGCTGCTCGCCGTCGATCCGGCTACCGGGGACATCGCGCAGCTCGCGACGGCGTCCACCCTGCGGAACTCGACGCTCGCCGCCGGTTCGCCGGCCTCGGCCGGGCTCTGGATCAGCGGCTGGACCGGCTCGAGAGACGGCAACGGCGGCCCGACGGTCTGGACCGGCAGTGGCGTGGAGGTCAGCCGGGACGGCGGCCGGACCTGGCAGCGGCACGAGTTCCCCGACCTGCTCACCGCCTCCGACGACGTGGGCGGGGCGGCGGTGGCCACCTTCGACGGCCGCACGGTCTACGCGGTCGGCCGGGTGACCGGCAAGCTGGTGATCTGGCGCAGCGCGGACGGCGGCGACACCTGGCAGCGCGCCGCTGGCACCGCCGACGTCGCAAACCGGACTATCCGGGCGGCGGTTCGCCGGGACGGGGTCCTGCTGATCCAGGCCGGCATCTCGGCCGCCGAGAAGCCGGTGATGCTGGCCAGCACCGACGGTGGCCGCACGGTTCGCCCCACCACCCTCGGGCCGGGCGCGGACGCCCGGCCGGTGCCCGGCGGGTACGTGCAGACCGGCTGGCCGGACAGCAAGGGCGCCTGGCTCTCCGCCGACGGTCTCACCTGGTCCTGGGTGGCCCCGCCCGCACTGTGAGCACCTCGGCCGCTCCCGGCGCCCGGTGGCGCCGGGAGCAGCCGCAGGTACCTGTGCCCGGCCGGACGTCCGCACTATCCCGGCCCCGGCGACGGCTCGACCGTGCGTCGCCGCGATCCCGGCCAGCCCCACGACCGCACTGCCGGACCCGGCCGGGCAGGAAGCGGGACGGCCGGGTGCTCAGCCGGGCGGGATCCGGAAGGCCGGCTCGGTGGCGCTCAGCACGGCCGAGCGAGCCGGTGCCGACCAGACGTCGGCCAGCGCGCACTCCAACTCCGCCAGCATCCGGGGCACGTCGATGCCGGCCGACGCGTGCATCGCCTCCACGACGATCAGCACCTCGCCGGTGGCGCCCCCGACAGCCGACCGGCCGCTCTGCCGGTGCGTCCAGCGCCGCGAGTGCGCCCGCCCGGCCGAGTCCGCGAAGATCACCTCGCCCGGCTCGGGCCGCTCCTCCTCGCCGGCCAGGGTCAGGTAGCGCTCCTCGCCCGTGGCGTGCCGGACCGCCAGGTCGCCGGAGATCCGGGCGACGTCGAGCACCGCCACCGGCACGGCGTGCCCGAGGGAGACGGCGTTGCCGAGGTCGACCAGCGGGTGCAGCCGGGGCAGCGAGCCCTCCCGCCGGTAGCGGCGCAGCAGCGACTCGGCCGCGCACCGGTAGCGGGTCGGCGGCAGCCCCATCGTGGCGAAGGCCCGCCGCCAGGCCTGGATCTCCGGAAAGCCGCTCTCCGGGCCGTCGGCCAGCCGGGCCCGCGCCGCCGCGGTGAACGGCGCGAGCCGCGCGTCGACGTCCACGTCGGGGTTGATCCCGGTGGCGTGCAGGACGCCGCAGACCAGTTCCGGGAAGTCGACCATATCTGCGGGGAGTGCCGGAGACGCACGGGAGGCTCCTATCGGGCGGTGAGGGCGAGGCCGAGGCCGAGGGCGAGGAAGCTGCCGGCGAAGCCGCGGCGCAGGAACGCGGTCAGCCGGGGGCGGGCCAGCACCCGGTGCCGTACGGTGCCGGCCAGCAGCCCGTAGCCGGTGAAGACCAGCAGGGTGACCAGCATGAACACCGCCCCGCAGGCGAGCATCCGCGGCGCGGCGGCGGGCGCGTCCGGGGGCACGAACTGGGGCAGGAACGCCACGAAGAAGACGGTCACCTTCGGGTTGAGCAGGTTCATCAGCACCCCGTCGAGGACCAGCCGGGCCGTCCGGCGCGGGACCGGCTCGCCGTCGACCGGCAGCGGACCCCGGTCGCGCAGCGTCGACCAGCCCATCCAGAGCAGGTACGCCACGCCCAGCCAGGTCACGGCGCGGAACATCGGGGTGCTGGCGTGCAGCAGCGCGGCGAGCCCGGTGACTGCCGCCGCCACGTGCGGCACCAGGCTGAGCGTGCAGGCCAGTGCGGCGATGAGGCCCGCCCGGCGGCCGCCGGAGAGCCCGGCGGACAGGGTGTAGACCACGCCGGTGCCCGGGGTGGCGGCCACGACCAGCGTGGTCAGCAGGAAGGTGATGGTCACCCGTCCACCCTGCGATCACAATGGTCCGGTGGACAGGGCCAAACCAGCGACGACTGACCGGTCCATAACGGCGGGCTCGGATTTCCTCCAGCTCGACGTCGGCTAGGCGCCTCCCGGAGCTCGCGGACTGGCTGGCCGCCCGGCTGCGCGGGGCGATCGCCGACGGCCGGGTGCCGGTGGGCGCCCGGCTGCCGGCCAGCCGGGTGCTCGCCGCCGAGCTGGGCGTCTCCCGGGGCGTGGTGACCGAGGCGTACCAGCGGCTGACCGAGGACGGGCACGTGGTGGGTCGGGGTCGATCCGGCACGGTGGTCGTGGCCGTCCCGGCCGCGGTGCCCGCCCCGCCACCCACACCGCCGGCGCCGACCGAGGTCTTCGCCGACCGGCCCGGCACCGACGTGTTCGACGCGCTCCGTACCGCCCCGGCGGAGCTCGACCTGACGCCCGGCGTACCGGATCTGGCGGCCTTTCCCCGCGCGGCCTGGCTGCGCGCGGAGCGGGCGGTGCTGCACCGGCTCACCCCGGCGGCGTTCGGTTACGGCGACCCGACCGGGACGCCCGCGCTGCGGCTGGCCGTCGCCACCTGGCTGGCCCGCAGCCGGGGCATCCGGGTCGACCCGGCGGAGGTGATGATCGTCGCCGGGGTGTCCCAGGCGCTCGGCCTGCTCGCCCAGGTGCTGCACGACGACGGCATCCACACGGTCGCGGTCGAGGACCCGGGCTCCCTCGGGGTACGCCAGCACCTGCGCAACTGGGGGCTGGACACCCCGCCGGTCGCGGTCGACGCGCACGGGCTGCGGATCGACGACCTGGCCGCCACCGGCGCCCCGGCGGTGTTGCTCACCCCGGCGCACCAGTTCCCGACCGGGGTGGTGCTCGACGGCGAGCGGCGGCGGGCGCTGATCCGCTGGGCACAGCGGGGCGGCCTGGTCGTCGAGGACGACTACGACGCCGAACACCGCTACGACCGCCCGCCGGTGCCGGCCCTGCGGGCCATGCTGCCGGAGCGGGTCTGCTACACCGGCAGCGTCTCCAAGCTGCTCGCCCCGGCGCTGCGGATCGGCTGGGTGCTGGTGCCGCCCCGGTACCACGCGGCGCTGGTGGCCGCCAAGCGGATGGCCGACCTCGGCAATGCGGCGTTGCCCCAACTCGTGCTGGCCGAGCTGATGGACTCCGGCGCGCTGGAACGGCACCTTCGGCTGCTGCGGCGCCGGCACGTCCGCCGGCGGGACGCGATGATCCGGGCGATCGGGCGGCACCTACCCGGGGCGGTGGTGCACGGCGCCGCCGCCGGCCTGCACCTGCTGGTCACCCTCGACCCGGGGCTGTCCGACGTGGACCTCGCCGCCGCGGCCCTGCGGCGGGGCGTCAAGGTGCAGCCGCTGTCCTGGCACGGGCAGCGACCGCAGCCCCCCGGCCTGGTCCTCGGCTACGCCGCGAACGCCCCCGGCGACATCGAGCGGGGGGTCGCCATCCTCGGCGCCACCCTGCGCGGGCTGCGCTGAGGCGGGCCGGCACGCCCGCGCCGCCGCGACCGGCCGGTCAGCCCACCGCGGGCGCGAGTTGCGTCGGCGCGTAGAGCGCGGCCAGCGCGGCGGCCGTGTCGGCGAGGCGGGCGTGCAGTTCGGCGGGGGAGACCACCTCCACCTCGGCGCCGAGCCGGAGGAAGTCGCCGTGGGCGTGGGTGAGCGACTCGATCGGCACCACCGCCCGCACCCAGCCGGCGTGGTCCGGCGGGCCGGCGCTGCGGTCGACGGCGGCGACCACCGCGTCGCTGCCGATCTCCCGCAACCGGTCCCGGCCCGCGGGGAGAGCCGGATGGTCGCCTCGTCGCGGTGCAGCCGGGCCCGGAACTCCACCACGTGCGCCCGCCACCAGGCCGGCAGGTCGAAGTCGGCGGGCCGGCCGAAGCTCTCGTCCAGGGTGGTCAGGTCCAGGATCTGGTTCACCCGGTACGTGGCCGGCTCGGCGCGCTCGGGTCGGGCGGCCACCACGTACCAGCGGCCGCCCTTGAGCACCAGGCCGTACGGCTCCAGGGTTCGGGTCACCTCGCCCCGCCAGCTCCGGTAGCGGACCCGGATCCGGTGCTGCCGCCAGACCGCGTCGGCGGTGGGGGACAGGTGCGGGGACGGGTCGCCGTCGGAGTACCAACCGGGGGTGTCCAGGTGGAACCGCTGCTGGAGCTCGGCGGCCCGGTCGGCCAGCGGCGCCGGCAGCGCGGCCCGCAGCTTGAGCTGGAGGGTGGCGACGACCGACTCGTAGCCCAGCTCGGCGGCCGGCCCGGGCAGTCCCGCGAAGAGCAGCCGGTCCGCCTCCTCGGCGGTGAGCCCGGTCAGCCGGGTCCGCCAGCCGTCGACCAGCCGGTAGCCGCCGGCGTGCCCGGCCTCGCCGTACAGCGGGATCCCGGCGGCGTGCAGCGACTCGACGTCCCGGTAGACGGTCCGGACGGAGACCTCCAGCCGCTGCGCCAGCTCGGCGGCGGTGAGCCGGCCGTGGGTCTGGAGCAGCAGCAGGATCGACAGGAGACGACTGGCCCGCATCCACTGACAGTAGCTGTCAGGGGAGTGGTTGTACCGTCCCGGCATGGCATTTCGCGACAAGGAGTTGACCGTGCCCGGGACCGTCGAGGTCGCCGGACGGCACGTCAAGCGCTACCACATCGACCAGCCCGACCACCGGCTCGAACCCGAGGTGGTGACGGCCGCGTACGCGTACCTGCCCCGGCTGCTGCCCGGGCCCGACGGCGGCACCCCGCCCGCGAGCTGGGTGGTGCTGCACCGGGGCGCGGACAGCGGCGCCTACCTGCTGGCGTACAGCTGGTTCTGGGACAATGTGGTGGAATGCCGCATCGCGGTCGCCGGCCAGCCCGCCCTGGACTGCCCGGACGACGACCCGGCGCACTTCGTGCCGATGCCCCGCCCCGGCGTGGGCTGCGTCTGGGAGCTGGGCGTGCTGGAGCACGAGCGGACCGCCTGGGTCCGCCACATCCTCGCCCCCGACCGCCCCGACCTGGCCGGCTACCTGGCCGACAGCCGCACCGAGGGGCCGGTGGGATTCTGATGGGCGACTTCGACTTCCTCGTGGGCACGTGGGACGTGACCAATCGGCGGCTGAGGCAGCGACACGTCGGCAGCGACGAGTGGGACGAGTTCCCCGCCACCTCGGTGGCGCATCGATTCTTCGACGGCGCCGGCAGCTTCGACGAGATGCGCTGCCCCAGCCGGGGTTTCTCCGGCTCGACCGTGCGCATCCTCGACCCGGCGACCGGGCTCTGGTCGATCTACTGGATGCACAGCCGGCGCGGGATCCTGGAGCTGCCGCCGGTGGTCGGCCGGTTCGTCGACGGGGTGGGCACATTCTTCGCCGACGACACCGACGAGGGGCGGCCGGTCCGGTGCCGGTTCATCTGGTCGGGGATCACGCCGACCTCCTGCCGTTGGGAGCAGGCGTTCTCCACCGACGGCGAGCGCACCTGGGAGACGAACTGGATCATGGACTTCACCCGAGCCGGCGGCGAGCCGGATCAGGCCGGCGGCGGGCAGGTCGTTCGGTAGATCGCGGTCAGCCAGACCTCGAGCAGGACGTCCACCACGTCCCGCTCGGCCACAGCCGGGCCGTCGCCGGCGAAGGTGGCATACCAGACCCGTTCGTTCATGGAGTTCAGCGCGATGGCGAGGTCCCGGGCGGGCAGCCCGTCCGGGGCCGCCCCGCGCCGGCGTTCCCCCTCGATGGCGGTCTCGACCGCGTGCACCCAGCGCTCCAGCACGGCGGCCCAGAGCCGGCGTACCTCGGCGTTGGTGCCGCGCACCTGGGCGCAGGCGAGCACCACCGCGCGGTGGCCGCCGAAGGTGGCGTGGAACCGGCCGATCAGTTCCCGCCAGCGGGCGCGCGGGTCCTCGGCGAGTCGGTCCAGCACATCGCCCGCGGCCGCGTCCGCCTCCTCGATGACCCAATCGAGCAGGGTGAGCAGCACCGCGTCCTTGGACCGGAAGTAGAAGTAGAACGTCGGCCGGGAGATGCCGGCGCCCCGGGCCAGGTCGTCGATGGAGATGTCGGCGAAGGCACGCTCCGCCAGCAGCCGCTCGGCGGTGCCGAGGATGGCCAGCTCCCGGTCGTCGCCGGTGGAGCGGCCGGGGCGCCGCCCGCGCGTCGGTGCCCCGCCGGACGACGTACGGGCGATGGTCATTGGTCGATGCTACACCCGCTCGACACCGTGTCGATCTCATTCGACAGGGTGTTGACTGGCGTCGACGGCGGTGGATAGTGTCCGGAGCACTGCCGCGCGGAACGGGAGGAGCGACTAGTGGTCAGCTTCCTTTCTGCATCTGTCTGTAATGGACTGTTGTGGGTAGCGTGTATCGGATTGGCGAGTTTGCCGAGCGGGTGGGCCGGTCGGTGAGCACGGTGCGTCGGTGGGAGGCGGAGGGGCGGATCACCGCCCGGCGTCTGCCGCCGGGGCAGCGGTACTTCGCCGACTCCGGTGTGCGCAAGGTGCTGCAGCCAGGCTTCGACGCCGACCGGCGGTTACTGCCGGGTGTCGTCTCCGCGCCAGAAGGCAGATCTGGCCTCGCAGGTCGTGCCGATGCAGCAGTTCTGCCAGGCCCGCAGTCTGGCCGTGGACGAGTGGGTCAGCGAGATCGGCGGCGGGATGAACCTGTGCCGCGAGAAGTTCCTGCCGCTGATGGACGTGGTCGACCGGGGGGAGTTCGGCACGCTCGTGGTGGCGCACCAGGATGGGCTGGCCCGGTTCGGCTTCGACTTCGTGGAGCACGTGGCGGCTCGCAGCGGCTGCGAGATCATGGTGGCCAACCAGGAGACATTGTCCCCGCAGCAGGAGATGGTCGAGGATCTGCTGGCGGTCGTGCACACCTTCTCTTGGGCCGGCTGGACAGGCTGCGACGCTACGAGAGGGAACTCAAGGGGGCCGACCTGACCGTGGTGGGCGACTGGTGAAGGTCACCCGGATCGCGTACTCGACGGCCCTGAACCCGGGCAAGTATGCCGCCCTGGTGGAGCAGGCCCGTCGGTTGGGTCGGGTGCGCAGCGAGGTGTGGCAGCGGTATGGGTCGATTGCCGGGGTCGGGTCCGGGTTGAGGGATCGGCAGGTGCGGGACCGCTGGCTAGCCGACGGGACGCACGTGACGTTTGGTGTGCTGGCGAACGCGTGGAAGGAATCCGTCCGCGACGCGATGGCCGACATCGCGGCGAACCTGGCGGCGGCGAAGGTTCAGGTGCGTCGGGCGGCCTCCCGGCGTGCCACCGATCCGGCCGAGCGGAAGCGGATGTTGAGCGCGCTGGCGGCCGACCGGTGGGCTGGCGACCCGTTCCTGGCTCGCCAGATGCGCAAGCACTGGAAGCGGGGCCGCAACCGCACGCACGATCACATCGTTGTGCGCGCGGACCAGCACAACACCCTCACCGATGGGCGCGGCCGGTTGTGGCTGGCCGTACCCGGCCTGGAACGCCGCCAGAAGGTCAGAATCCCGCTGTCCACGACCGTCGCCCCGACTGGGACACTGCGGCTGATCCTGCGCGGGGGCCGGGTCGAGGTGCACTACCAGATCGACGCATCGCAGATGCGGTCGTCGCAGCGGCCCTGCGGCGACCGGACGATCGGCGTGGACAAGGGCTACACCGAAGCCCTCACCGACTCCGACGGTACCCACCACGGCACCCGCCTCGGCAAGCTGCTGACCGCCGAGTCGGACCGGCTGAAGCAACGCAACCGGCGCCGGGCGAAGCTGCGCTCAATCGCGAACACCGCCGCCCTCCGCGGTGACCACGCGAAGGCGCACCGGATCAGGTCCAACAACCTCGGGACCGTCAAGCGGGACCGACGGGCCGCCCGCCACCGCGCGCAGGTGCGCACGGAGATCTTCACCGCAGTGCACCGGGTCGTCGACAAGGCCGCCACCGTGGTCGCCGAAGACCTCACCAAAAGGATCGCCGGGCGCAAGAGGCTCGGCAAGAACGTCAACCGGCGCCTCGCCGCGTGGACCAAAGGGGTCACCGCCGAGGCGCTGACCAACGTGTCGGAGCGCAGAGGTTCTGCGCTCGTGCACGTCAACGCCGCCTACACCTCACAAGCCTGTCACCGCTGCGGCCGGTTCGGCCGACGCAGCGGGGACCGGTTTCACTGCACCCGATGCGGGGTGGTTTGGCAGGCCGACGTGAACGCCGCGATCAACATCCTGCAGCGAGCAGGCGACCCCGACATCGCCCTGCACACCCCGCAACAGAAGGTGAAGCAGATCCTGCGGGACAGGACCGATCGCCACCGGACCAGACTGCCGGTCCAGGACTCCAGCCCGGCCACACCCGCCGAGCGGAGAGCGAACCATCCGAACCCCTTAGCAATGAGCAACTAGTAGGAAGCAGATGTCATGGCCTCCGACCACGTCGACGTGCTCATCGTCGGTGCCGGGCTCTCCGGCATCGGCGCCGCCGTGCACCTGCGGCGCAACTGTCCGGAGAAGACCTACGCGGTGCTCGAGGCCCGCGGGGCCATCGGCGGGACCTGGGACCTGTTCCGCTACCCGGGCATCCGCTCGGACTCCGACATGTACACCCTCGGCTACTCCTTCAAACCGTGGACCGACCCGAAGGCGATCGCCGACGGCGACTCCATCCGCGCGTACGTCCGGGACACCGCCCGCGAGTACGGCGTCGAGCAGCACATCCGCTTCCACCACCGGGTCCTCCGCGCCGAGTGGGACAGCGCCCGCGCCCGCTGGACCGTGCACGCCCGCCGCGACGACACCGGCGAGGAGGTCGTGCTCACCTGCGCCTTCCTCTTCACCTGCTCCGGCTACTACCGCTACGACGCCGGCTACACCCCGGACCTTCCCGGCGTCGACCGGTACGCCGGCCGGCTCGTGCACCCGCAGCACTGGCCCGAGGACCTGGACTACACCGGCAAGCGGGTGGTGGTGATCGGCAGCGGCGCGACCGCGGTCACCCTGGTGCCGGCGATGGCCGAACGGGCCGCCCACGTCACCATGCTGCAGCGCTCACCGACGTACGTCATCGCGCTGCCCTCCCGTGACGTGCTGGCCGACGCGCTGCGGCGCTGGCTCCCCGCGAAGGCCGCGTATCCGGTGGTGCGCTGGAAGAACGTGCTGCTCGGGGTGGCCAACTTCCAGCTCAGCCGGCGCGCCCCCGCCGTGATGAAGAGGCTGCTGCGCCGCGCGGCCAAGGGCCGCCTGCCGGTCGGCTACGACGTCGACCGGCACTTCTCACCGCGCTACAGCCCGTGGGACCAGCGGCTCTGCGTCGTCCCGGACGGCGACCTGTTCGAGGCGGTCAAGGCCGGTCGGGCGGCGGTGGTGACCGACACCATCGACACCTTCACCGAGCACGGCGTCCGGCTCACCTCCGGAGCGGAGCTGCCCGCCGACATCGTGGTCACCGCCACCGGCCTCAACCTGCTCGCCCTCGGCGGCATGACGCTCGCGGTGGACGGGCAGGAGGTCGACCTCGCGGGGACCGTCGCGTACAAGGGCATGATGCTCTCCGGCGTGCCGAACTTCGCCATGACGATCGGCTACACGAACGCCTCCTGGACACTCAAGGCCGACCTGGTCGCGACGTACGTCTGCCGCCTGCTGCGCCACCTCGACGCCACCGGCCAGCAGATCGTCACCCCGGTCCCCCCGGCCTCCGGCGCACTGGAGCCGCTGATCGACCTGAAGTCCGGGTACGTGCTGCGCGCGGTCGACCAGCTGCCCAAGCAGGGGCCGGTGGCGCCCTGGCGGCTGCACCAGAACTATCCCCGCGACGTGCTGCTGATGCGCCACGGCCGGCTCACCGACGAGGGCGTCCGGTTCGCCCGTGCCGGCGCACCGACCGACTCGCCGGCCGGGCCGGTCGCCGACCCCGCCGTGGGCACCCCCGCCGAGACCCCCGTCGTCTGACCCAGAGGAGCATCGGATGCGCGACTTCGTCTTTCCCGGCGGCACCGCCGTGGTCACGGGGGCGGCCAGCGGCATCGGCGAGGCCCTGGCGCACGCCCTCGCCCGGCGCGGAGCCGACCTGGTCCTGCTCGACCGGGACGCCGAACGGCTCGACGCGGTGGTCGCCGCGATCCGCGCCGCCCACCCCGAGCGGCGGATCGACACCCACCTGGTCGACTTCGCGGACGCCGACGCGACCGACCGGGTGGCCGCGGCGATCCGCGCGGCGCACCCGCGGATCCGGCTGCTGGTCAACAACGCCGGCGTCGCGCTGGGCGGCCGGTTCGACCAGGTCACCCTCGACGAGTTCCTCTGGGTCGTCGACATCAACTTCCGGGCCGTGGTCCGACTGACCCACACGTTGCTGCCCGCGCTCAAGGCCGAGCCGGGCGCCCACCTGGTCAACGTCTCCAGCCTCTTCGGGCTGATCGCGCCCGCCGGGCAGGCCGCCTACTCGGCGAGCAAGTTCGCCGTCCGCGGCTTCACCGAGGCGCTGCGGCACGAGCTGGCCGACGACGGCGTCGGGGTCACCTCGGTGCACCCCGGCGGCATCCGGACCCGGATCGCGCAGAGCGCCCGGGTGGGCAGCGGAGTCTCCCCGGAGGAGTACGAGGCCGGCCGCAGACAGTTCGAGAAGCTGCTTTCCATCGACCCGGCGAAGGCCGCCGAGGTGATCCTGCGCGGGGTGGAACGCCGCCGCGGGCGGGTGCTGATCGGCTGGTCGGCGAAGCTGCCCGACCTGCTGGCCCGGCTCGCCCCCGCCTCGTACCACCGGGTCCTGGCCGTCGGTCTCAACCGGAGCGCCGGCGGCCCCGCGGCCCGCTCGACGTCCCGGCTGGAACCCGCTGCGGCGCCCGGGCCGGCAGCGACGACGGACCCGGTGCCCACGCCCACAGCGACGGCGGACGCGGTGCCCACGCCCCGGCCGGCGGTCGACCCGGTGACCCCCGAGACCGCCCCCGGACGCCCGGCGTGACCCTCTCCCTGCCGCGCGCCGCCGAGCTGACGGTGGCCGGGCGGCGGGTGCGCTGCCGGATCTCCGGCGCCGGGCCGGCCGTGGTGCTGCTGCACGGCATCGGGCGCACCCTCGACGACTTCACCGCCCAGCACGAGCTGCTGGCCGCCGACCACCGGGTGGTCAGCGTCGACCTGCCCGGCCACGGCGGCTCCGCGCCGCTGGACGCCCCGCACACCCTGCCGGCGCTCGCCGCGGCCGTCGCGGAGTTCCTCGACGCGGCCGGCGTCGACCGGCCGGCGCATCTGGTCGGCAACTCCCTGGGCGGGGCGGTGGCGATGCGGCTGGCCGCCGACGAGCCGTCCTGGGCGGCCAGCCTGGCGCTGGTCAACAGCGCCGGGTTCGGCCGTGAGGTGACCGTCGCGCTGCGACTGCTCGCGCTGCGCCCGCTCGGCCGGCTGCTGCTGCGTCCCCACCCGGCCATCGCCCGCCGCACCGAGCTGGCGATCTTCCGCGACCCGGCGTACGCCACCGAGGAGCGGATCGCGACCGCGCTCGCGGTGGCCGGGCAGCCGCACGCCGCCCGGGTGATGCTGGAACTGGTCCGCGGCCTCGGCACCTGGCGGGGCGTACGACCACAGTGGCGCGCCGAGCTGCTCGACGCGGTCGCCGCGCTGGACGTCCCCACGCTGGTGGTCTGGGGCGACCGGGACCTGATCCTCCCCGCCACCCACCTGACCGCCGCCCGGTCCCGGCTGCCCCGGGCACGGACGCATCTGTTCGCCGATACCGGGCACATGCCGCAGATCGAGCGGGCCGAGGAGTTCCACGCGCTGCTCCGCGACTTCTGGGCCGGCGCCGCCGGGCCCTGACGAGTCACGTGGGCCGGCGCCGGGTCGCGGCTGGCTGCGGGACGGCCGCCGGCCAGCCGGCGGGATGCCGCGTGTCAGGCGGGGACGTCGGTGGCCTGGCGGTGCCGCAGCACCAGGGTCACCGCCACCAGGACGAAGAGCAGGGCGGCGAGCGCCGGCACCGGCGCCGGCAGCCGGGGTGTGACCAGCGCCAGCAAGGACACGATCGGGAAGAGCACCAGCCCGAGGCCGCGCTTCCAGCGCAGGTGCAGCGCCCAGAGGGTGACCAGGAATACCGCGACGGGCACCGCCACTGTGTACCCGGCGGTCCGGCCGGAGACGTGGGCGGCGTGCAGGTCGTGGTCGACCGCGACGGCCAGCCCGGCGCCCACCGCGGCGATCGCCGCGAAGATCAGGTAGTGGCCGTACCCCCAGAACAGCGCGCCGCGCAGGCGGGACGGCGGTAGCTGCCCAGGACGATCGAAGTAGAGCCACCAGAGCGCGAAGACGATCACCATCCCGGCGGCGGCGAGCCGCCACAGCTCCGGGTTTCCGGCGTCCACCCCGCGCTGGATCGCCACCGAGATGGACAGGATCGCCTCGCCGAGCACGATCAGGGTGAACAACTGGTACCGCTCGGCGATGTGGTGCGGGTGCCAGCCGGTCTTGCCGTGCCGCTCGGCGACCACCGGCACCAGCACGTCGGCCAGCGCCAGTACCAGGAACGCCGGCATGCCCCAGCCGTCCGGCAGGGCGAGCCGCAGCAGCCAGCCGAGCTGGACGACGCCGACCCCCACCGCGTACGCGATCGCGGTGTCCCGGCGGTCCGGGTTGGCGGCCGCCGCGCGCAGCCAGTTGACGATCGTGCCGAGCCGCATCACCACGTACCCGTAGGTGATGGTGGTGAAGTCCGCGTCGGTGAACGCGCGTGGCACGCCGGCAGCGAGGATCAGCGCGCCGGCGATCTGCACCAGGGTGGTGACCCGGTAGACGTCGTCATCGGTGTCGTAGGCGGAGGCGAACCACGTGAAGTTCATCCAGGCCCACCAGATCGCGAAGAAGACCGTCAGGTAGCTGACCAGCGCGTGCCCGAGGTGGTTCTCCGCCAGGTCGTGGTGCAGGCTGTTGGACGCCTGGGCCACCGCCACCACGAAGCAGAGGTCGAAGAAGAGTTCCAGCGGCGTGGCGGTCCGGTGCGGCTCGTCGGGCCGGCGGGTGGACGGCGTGGCGGTCATTGGCGGCACGATCTCGGAGCTGGCCCTCCTCCGGTTGGCTGAGATGGTGCCGGTGGTGGTCGTCGCGGG
>NZ_JAEVHJ010000102.1:0-20723 GCF_016802855.1 Micromonospora sp. ATA51
TTCCGCATGCCACTGCGCGGTCGAAGCCTTGTAGTCCAACCGGTACGTCCTGGTCGAGGCGTTGCGCCGCAACTCCCGCGAGATCGTCGACCCCGCACCCCTCACCGACTGAGCCCGCCGGCCTCCCCCTGACGCGGCTCCGCGGATTCCGCCAAGAGTGGCCATTCCCCAGCCGGAGGGGCGGCTTTCCGTGAAAGTGCGGGGGGAGGGGGTGGGGATGGCGCAGGAGCGGGCGGACGACGACGAGGCCGAGCGCGGCACCGTCGTCACGCCCTCGGCCGAGTTTCCCCCGCTGGCACCGGACGAGCGGGCGGCGCTGCGCCGGATCGGCGACCGCTGGCGCAGCCCTCGCCGCCCGGACGAGCTGCCGGTCGACCCGACGCTGGGCCGTAACGGGCGCCGGCCGGCGCCGAGCCGCTTCGGCCGGTTGGCGCCGATCGAGATGTTCACCGTCGAGAAGCCGGACGAACTGGTCGCCAGCGCGCCGGCGCAACTGCCCGGGTCCCGGCTGGGGCGGGGGTTGACCCGGCTCCGGCAGGCGCTCTTCGGCCCGCCGCTGCGCAGCTCCGCCGTGCTGTACGAGCGGATGCGGAAGCTGGTCGCCCTGCCGATCCTCTCCTCGGACCTGCTCAGTTCGGTCGCGTACGGACCGGAGGCGCTGCTGACCGTGCTGGTGCTGGCTGGCAGCGGCGCGCTCGGGCTCTCGCTGCCGCTGGCCGCCCTGCTGGTGGTGCTGATGATCGCGGTCGGGGTGTCGTACCGGCAGACCATCCCGGCCTACCCGCACGGCGCCGGCTCCTACATCGTCGCCGGGGACAACCTCGGCGCCACCGCGGGGCTCGCCGCGGCGGCCGGGCTGATGCTCGACTACGTGCTGACCGTCTCGGTGTCGGTGGCGGCCGGCGTGCACGCGGTCACCTCGGCGCTGCCCGGGCTGGCGCCGGCCACCGTGCCGCTGGGCGTGCTGGTGATCGCGGTGCTGCTGGCTGGGAACCTGCGCGGGGTGCGTACCGCCGGCAACATCTTCGTGCTGCCCACCTACGCCTTCGTGGCCACCCTGGTGGCGCTGCTGGTGGTCGGTTACCTGCGCGCGGCGGGCCGGGGGTTCGCGCCGGCGCCCCCGCCGGCGGTGCCGGCGGCGGAGGGCCTCGGGCTGCTGCTGGTGCTGCGCGCGTTCGCCTCCGGCGCGGTGTCGATGACCGGCATCGAGGCGGTGTCGAACGCGGTACCGGCGTTCCGCCCGACCGAGTGGCGCAACGCCCGTACGACCCTCGGCTGGATGGTGGGCATGCTGGTGGTGCTCTTCGCCGGGCTGGTCGTCCTGATCCACCTGGCCGGCCTGGCGCCCCGCCCGGACCAGACCCTGCTTTCCCAGCTCGGCCGGGTCACCTTCCCCACCGGCCCGTGGTACCCCCTGCTCCAGGCCACCACCGCGCTGATCCTGCTGCTGGCCGCGAACACCGCGTTCAACGACTTCCCCCGGCTGCTGTTCTTCATGGCGCGGGAGGGGCACGCTCCCCGCCGGTTCCTGCACATGGGTGACCGGCTGGCGTTCAGCAACGGTCTGGTCGCCCTCTCCCTCGCGGCGGCGGTCGTCTTCGTGGTGTTCGGCGGGCACACCGAGTCGTTGATCCCGCTCTACGCGGTGGGGGTCTTCCTCGCCTTCACCCTGTCCCAGGCCGGCATGGTGGTGCACTGGCGACGCCGGCGCGGCCGGGGCTGGCACCACCGGCTGGCGTTGAACGCGATCGGCGCCGCGCTCTCCGGTCTGGTGCTGGTGACCGCCGCGGTCGCCAAGTTCGCCGAGGGCGCCTGGGTGGTGGTGATCGCCGTACCCCTGCTGGTGCTGCTCTTCCGCCGGATCCACCGGCACTACGCGGCGCTGCACCAGGCGCTGGCGCTGCACCCGCCGCCGCCCGCCGGGGCCGCGTCCCGCGCCGGGCCCGCCGAGGGCGAGGAGCTGCCCCAGGAGGTACGCCACCTGGTGATCGTGCCGGTCGCCCGGCTGAACCGGGCGTCGCTGCGCGCGCTGGCGTACGCGGCCTCGCTGGGCCAGCCGACGCTGGCGGTGCACATCGCCCCGGAGGACGCCGAGGCGGACCGGTTCCGTGAGCAGTGGCGGGCCTGGGGTGACCACGTGCGGCTGGAGACGATCGTGTCGCCGTACCGGACGGTGATCGGGCCGCTGGCGCACTACCTGGAGGCGCTGCACGCCGCCCGGGCCGAGCTGACGCTGACCGTGATCGTGCCGGAGGTGGTGCTGCGTCGCCGCTGGCACCGGCTGCTGCACAGCCGGGCCGAGCAACGGTTGCGGTCCGCGCTGCGGGCGCTGCCGGGAGTGGTGGTCACCAGCGTTCCGGTGCACATCTCCGACTGAGGCTCACAGGTACGCCGCGAAGTGCTCCGCGACCGCCTCGGCGTCCGGCCGCCGCCCGGTCGGTCAGACGTCTCGGACCTCCAGCACCCGGGTGACCGGCGCGGCGTCGCCGAGCACGGCGCGCTGCGCGGCCCGTTCCGGGTCGGCGAGGAACGACCCGTAGCCGGCCCGGGTGGCGAACCGGATCACGTGCACCTCGCTCCGCCCGTCCACGGTGCGCAGCCGCCGCTCCAGCCGCCCGTCGTGCCGCCCGAGCAGGGCGAGCACCGTGTCCTCGTACCGCTGGCCGGCCTCGACCGCGTCGGCGCCGAACTCCACCAGGGCGACCAGCCGCACCGCGGCGGCCGGGTCGTGCACCAGTGACTTCCAGAAGTGGTGGTCGACGTGGCCGCCCGGGATGCCGTCCCGGATCCCGGTGTCGGAGTAGCCGTGCCGCCGGTAGAAGTCCGGCGCCTGGAAGGAGAACGACGACAGCGAGACCTCGGTGCAGCCCCGCCGCCGGGCCTCCTCCTCGGCGGCCCGCAGCATCCGGCCGCCCCAGTCCTGGTGCCGGCGGTCCGCCCGCACCCACAGCGTGTTGACGCCCGCGCGGCCGCCCCACGTCCAGCCGGTCAGCCCGCCGACCAGCTCCCCGTCCGGTCCGGTGACCCGCACCGACAGGTCGGCCTCGTCCTCCGCACCGGTCGCCGCGTTGTTGTAGGCGGTCAGTTCCCGTTCGAGCCGGGCCGACAGTTCCACGTCCGCGCCGCCCACCCGCAGCTTTCCGGCCGCCACTCCGGTCTCGGCGTCGCTGGTCGGCCGGCCTGCCTCGGTGCGCCGCGCGCCGGTGGGGTTTCCCGTCGTCATGCGGCGGAGTATCCCAGCGGGACCGACCGCTGCGACACCGGAAAACCCGTCAGCCGTCGATGCCGACGGCCTTGGCGCTGGCCGTCCAGAGCCGGGCGGCGAGCCGGGGGTCGGCCGCCTTGGGGAGCGGCCGGCGTGGTCGCCGGTCGTGGTAGTAGCCGCCGTCGATCAGCCGGGACGGGTCCTGGTTGGCCAGCCAGACCAGCGTCTCCGCGCCCTTCTCCGGACTGCGGAACGGCAGCAGCCGCATGCCCAACCCGACCAGCCGGCTCTCGTTGCCGAACCGGGTCCGCACCACCCCGGGGTGGAACGAGTACGCCGGCACGTCCGGCCAGCGCCGCGCCGCCTCGGCGGTGAACAGGATGTTCGCCTGCTTGCTGGTCCCGTACGCCCGCATCGGCCGGTAGCGGCGCAGCGCGGCGTTGAGGTCGTCGGGGTCGAGCGCCCCGCTGCGGTGCGCGCCGGAGGCGGTGACCACCATCCGCCCGATCCGGTCGGCGAGCAGGTTGCTGAGCAGGAACGGGGCCAGATGGTTGGCCTGCATGCTCAGTTCGAAACCGTCGACCGTGGTCACCGGCTGGAGCACGATGGCGCCGGCGTTGTTGGCCAACACGTCGATCCGGTCGTACGACTCCCGCAGTCGCTCGGCGAGCCGGCGGACGTCGTCGAGGACGGCGAAGTCCGCGCGGAACAGTTCCGGGCGCTCGCCGGAGTACTCGCGGACCCGGTCCCCGGCCGACTGCAGGCGGGCCGGGTCCCGGCCGACCAGCACCACCCGGTCGCCCCGGCGCGCCAGGTCGACGGCGGCCGCCAGCCCGATGCCGGAGCTGGCGCCCGTCACCACCACGGTCCGACGGTCAGTGAGATCTTCCACAGGTCCATTCACCCCGGTCACGGCACGAGGTTACCGTGACGTCACCACGCCCTTTGGGATCGTTAAGTTCTCGGCCTTTCATTCAGTTGGCGTCGGCGTGCCCGCCGGACGCTGGAAGGAGCGCATCCATGGCCGCTGTCGGTCGCCCCCGCCGGTCCTGCCTCGCGGTACCCGGTTCCAGCGTCAAGATGCTCGGCAAGGCCCAGGGCCTGCCGGCCGACCAGGTCTTCCTGGACCTGGAGGACGCGGTCGCCCCGCTGGCCAAGCCGGACGCCCGGAAGAACATCGTCGCCGCCCTGAACGAGGGTGACTGGGCCGGCAAGACCCGGGTGGTCCGGGTGAACGACCTGACCACGCCGTGGACCTACCGGGACGTGATCGAGGTGGTCGAGGGCGCCGGCGCGAACCTGGACTGCATCATGCTGCCCAAGGTGCAGAACGCCGCCCAGGTGCAGTGGCTGGACCTGACGCTGACCCAGATCGAGAAGACGCTCGGCCTGGAGGTGGGCCGGATCGGCATCGAGGCGCAGATCGAGAACGCGGCCGGCCTGGTCAACGTCGACGCCATCGCGGCGGCCTCGCCGCGGGTGGAGACCATCATCTTCGGGCCGGCCGACTTCATGGCGTCGATCAACATGAAGTCGCTGGTGGTCGGCGCGCTGATCCCGGACTACCCGGGCGACCCGTACCACTACATCCTGATGCGGATCCTGATGGCCGCTCGGATGCACGACAAGCAGGCCATCGACGGCCCGTTCCTGCAGATCCGGGACGTCGACGCGTTCCGCGAGGTGGCCAAGCGCTCGGCGGCGCTCGGCTTCGACGGCAAGTGGGTGCTGCACCCGGGCCAGATCGACGCGGCCAACGAGGTCTACCAGCCGGCCCAGGCCGACTACGACCACGCGGAGTTGATCCTCGACGCGTACGAGCACTACACCTCGGAGGCGGGCGGCAAGCTCGGCGCGGTGATGCTCGGCGACGAGATGATCGACGAGGCGTCCCGCAAGATGGCCCTGGTGATCGCCGCCAAGGGTCGTGCGGCGGGGATGACCCGTACCTCGAGCTTCACCCCGCCCTCGGAGTGAGCGGGGGCCGCCCCCGTGCGGCGCGGCGGAGGCCGTCCGGTCGACCGGGACGGCCCTTCCGTCGTCAGAAGGTGCTGCTGCCGCTCGTGTCGCCGTTGGCGATCGCCAGCACGATGATCACGACGTAGAAGGCGATCAGCAGCGCCAGCAGGACGGTGAGGATCCAGCCGACGATGATGGCGGCCTTGGCCATCCCCTCGCCCTGCTCGCCGGTCTCGCGGATCTGCTTGCGGGCCACGTGACCGAGGATCGCGCCGATCGGCGCGGTGATGCAGGAGGCGAAGCCGACCAGCGAGAGCACCAGCGCCACGATGGCCAGGGTGTTGGTCTTCGCCGCGACCGGGTAGCCGTACCCCGGGTAGCCCGGCGGCGGGTAGCCGGCCGCCGCGTACGGGTCGGCCGTCGGCTGCCCGCCCGGCATTCCGGCGTACGGGTTGGTCGGGGCGTACGGGTCGGCGGAGGTCGGCTGGGTGGGGATCTGGCCGCCCATCGCAAGGGTCGGATCGGCGGGTGGCGTGGACTGCTGGCCGGGGACCGACGGGTCGTGCCAACCACCGGACGGCGGGGGATAGCTCATCAGGCTTCATCTCCGTTGGATGCGGGTGCGCGCCGTCAGGGTAGCCACGCGCGTGCAAAACGGTGCACCCCCTTTCCGGGTGCCGCGTTGCCCGGAAGGTCCACAGCGGGCAGGATCGCGGCATGGCACATGACGCGCGTGGTGGCCGACCGAGACGGGACGTGAGCCGTCCGGGCCTGGTCCGGCGCAGCCGCGGCACCGCCCCGGCGGGCTCCGCCGACCAGGACCAGCCGGCGCCGCTCGCCGAGCCGGTCACCATGCGCCTCGACGGCCGGGTCGCCCTGGTCACCGGGGCCGGCAGTCCGGACGGCATCGGCTACGCCACCGCCCGCCGGCTGGCCGACCTGGGGGCCCGGGTCGCGATCGTCTCCACCACCCGGCGGATCCACGAGCGGGCCGGCGAGCTGGGCGTGACCGGCTTCGTGGCCGACCTGACCGACGAGGCGGAGGTGGGCGCGCTCGCCGACGCGGTGGCCGAGCAGCTCGGCGACGTCGAGGTGCTGGTCAACAACGCCGGCCTGGCCAGCCGGGCCAGCCCGGAGGTGCTGCGGCCGGTGGTCCAGCTCAGCTACGACGAGTGGCGCGGCGAGATCGACCGGAACCTGACCACGGCGTTCCTGTGCAGCCGGGCGTTCATCAGCGGGATGGCCGAGCGCGGCTGGGGTCGGATCGTCAACCTGGCGGCGACCGCCGGCGCGGTCAACGCGTTGCCGACCGAGGCCGCGTACGCGGCGGCGAAGGCGGGCGTGGTGGGGCTGACCCGGGCCCTGGCGATGGAGATGATCGCCGACGGGGTGACCGTCAACGCGGTCGCTCCCGGCACCATCTACACGGCGGCGTCCACCATGGCCGAGATCAAGCAGGGGCTCGGCACCCCGGTCGGCCGTCCGGGCACGCCGGACGAGGTGGCCGCGGCGATCGCCTTCCTCTGCTCGCCGGCCGCCTCGTACATCACGGGGCAGATGCTGGTGGTGGACGGCGGCAACAGCGTCCGCGAGGCGGAGTTCCGCTGACGTCGGGTCAGTAGGAGGTGCCGCTGTCGGAGTTCGCCCAGATGGCGATGGCGATCCAGCCGCAGCAGGCCAGCAGCCCGATCGCGGTGAACACGTAACTCAGCACCAGGCCCCAGGTGGCGAGCTGGGCGCCCTCCTCGCCGGTCTGCCGGATCTGCCGCTTGGCCAGGTGGCCGAGGACGATCCCGGCCGGGGCGAAGACGAAGGCGAAGACCAGCGACAGCACCGCCATCACGTTGGTGCCACCGCCACCGCCGCCACCGCCACCGCCACCGCCGGGCGGCGGGCCGTACTGGCCGTACGGCGGCTGCGGCGCGTACGGCGGCTGCTGTCCCCACTGCGGCTGCTGCCCGTACGGGTCGTGGTGCGGCGGCTGGCCGTAGGACGGCGGCTCGTACGGCGACGGCGGCTGGTCCGGCTCCCCGGGCGGTGGTTGGGTCACCCTCGCTCGCCCCCTCCGTCGCAGCTCAACGGCCTTCTCTCTTGCGGACGCTACCCGCAGCGGTGAACCTTTTCACAGCGGTTGTGTGGACTGGTCACCTTGGCCTCGCCGGTCGCGGGACCGATACTGACCCAGCGTTCAGTTACCCACGAGTAATGCGCCGATCCCCCGGAGGCTGAGATGGCCCGACTCGCCCAGACGCCCGGCCTGACCGATGTGCAGCGGTCGATCCTGGAAACCGTCCGGGAGTTCGCCGACAAGGAGATCATTCCGCACGCCCAGCGGCTGGAGCACGCCGACGAGTACCCCACCGACATCCTCGACGGGATGCGCGAGATGGGGCTCTTCGGCCTCACCATCGACGAGGAGTACGGCGGGCTCGGCGAGTCCCTGCTCACGTACGCCCTGGTGGTCGAGGAGCTGTCCCGGGGCTGGATGTCGATCTCCGGCATCGTCAACACCCACTTCATCGTGGCGTACCTGATCTCCCAGCACGGCTCGGCCGAGCAGAAGGCCCGGCTGCTGCCGAGGATGGCCACCGGCGAGGTGCGCGGGGCCTTCTCGATGTCAGAGCCGGAGTGCGGCTCCGACGTCTCGGCGATCAAGTCGAAGGCGGTCCGCGAGGGCGACAACTACGTGCTCAACGGCCAGAAGATGTGGCTGACCAACGGGGCGTACTCCTCGGTGGTGGCCACCCTGGTCAAGACCGACACCGGCGCGGACTCCGTCTACGGCAACATGAGCACCTTCCTGCTGGAGAAGGAGCCCGGCTTCGGCGAGACCGCCCCCGGCCTGACCATCCCCGGCAAGATCGACAAGATGGGCTACAAGGGCGTCGAGACCACCGAGATGGTGCTCGACGGGGTCATCGTCCCGGCCTCCGCCGTCCTCGGTGGCGAGGAGAAGGTCGGCCGCGGTTTCTACCAGATGATGGACGGCATCGAGGTCGGCCGGGTCAACGTGGCCGCCCGCGCCTGCGGCATCTCCGTCCGGGCCTTCGAGCTGGCCGTCGCGTACGCCCAGCAGCGCCGGACCTTCGGCCAGCCGCTCGCCAGGCACCAGGCCATCGCGTTCAAGCTCGCCGAGATGGGTACCAAGATCGAGGCTGCGCACTCGCTCATGGTCAACGTGGCCCGGCTCAAGGACGCCGGCCAGCGCAACGACGTCGAGGCCGGCATGGCGAAGCTGCTCGCCTCCGAGTACTGCGCCGAGGTCGTCCAGGAGGCCTTCCGCATCCACGGCGGCTACGGCTACTCCAAGGAGTACGAGATCGAGCGGCTGATGCGGGAGGCCCCGTTCCTGCTCATCGGCGAGGGCACCTCGGAGATCCAGAAGACGATCATCTCCCGTGGGCTGCTCAAGGAGTACAAGCTCTGACCGGTGCGCCGGTCACCGCCGCCTGGCGGGTGACCGGCCGCCCCTAGCTGTCCGAGCCGGGAAGCGAGACCGTCAGGTGTCGGCGGGCCAGGGCGACCAGCGCCTGCGGCTCGTCGGCGTAGAGCCGGATCTCGGTGACCGGCTCGCTCGGCCCCTTGGGCAGTGGGACCGAGAGCGGTTCGCGCAGCACGAGGTCGACGCTGGTCTGGCTGGCGGCGCCGACGTTCAGGATCGTCGCCCCGTCGTCGTGCTCGACCTGGATGGCCCGGCTGGAGGGCAGCGAGCGGTATCGGGCGTCGACCCGCGCGACGGCCGTCCAGGGCACCAGGAATTCCACCGAGAAGCCGTTGCGGACGCGCAGGCCGGCGGCGTCGGTGACGTGCGGGTGGATCCGCAGGCTGGCGTAGAGGCCGATCATCCAGAGCAGGCCCCAGATGCCGAGCGCCAGCGCGGTGTGCCGCACCGATGGCCACGGTACGGTGTGCCGGATGATCAGGTCGAAGATCGGGATTTCGATCGCGGAGAGCCCGATGAAGACACCGAGGATCGGCTTCACCACTCCGAGGTAGCTGAACGTCTCGGCTCCCGGCGCGAGCCCGACGGGCCGGCGCAGCAGCCACCGGCCGAGGCTGCGCCACATGGCCACCTCGTACACGACCGCGCGACGCAGCAACGCGACGGGAAGACTCTGCTTTCGCACGGTCACCTCGCCCTTCAGGACTTTTACATTGCAGTTGCAACGTAACCGGCGAGCCGCAGTATGTCAATGCAGTCGTATTGTGAAAGCATGAGGGCATGCCGAAACGGGTCGACCATCGGGAGCGCCGCAAACTGATCGCCGACGCGCTGATGCGGGTGGCCGCCGAGCACGGGCTGGAAGCGGTCAGCCTGCGGCACGTGGCGACCGAGGCCGGCGTCTCCTCCGGGATGGTGCAGCACTACTTCCGCACCAAGGACGAGATGATGACCTTCGCGCTGTCGGTGGTCCACGAGCGCTCCGAGGCGCGGGTGACCCGGGCGGTCGGCGCGCTCGGCGACGCCCCCTCCCCGCGTACGCTGCTGCGGACCATGCTGGTCGAGCTGCTGCCGCTCGACGAGTCCCGCCGGGCGGACGGGCGGGTGGCACTGGCGTTCCTGGCCTACACGGCCGTCCGCCCGACCGTGGCCGCCGCGCTGCACCAGGAGACCGCCGGCCTGGTCGCCTTCGTCGCCGGGCAGATCCGCCTCGCCCAGGAGACCGGGACGCCGACCGGCGCATCGACCCGGAGCGCGCCGCGGCCGGGCTGCTGGCGATCATGGAAGGGCTGGGGGTGTACGTGCTCGGCGGACACTATTCACCGGAGACGGCGCTCACCGCCCTCGACGCCCAACTGGACCTCGTCTTCGGCCCCGACGAGCCGGGAGAGTGACCGCTGCCGGCCGACCCGTTCAGCCGAGCCGGGTCAGCCCGCCGGCGGCCCGTTCCACGATGAGGCACCGGTCCTCGACGTAGTCGATGCCGGCCTCCTCGGCGATCCGCCGCGCCTCGGCCGACACGATCCCCAGCTGCAACCACACCGCCGCGACGCCGATCGCCACCGCCTGCCGCACCACGTCGACCGCGTCCCCGGCGGGCCGGAATACGTCGACCAGGTCGACCGGGTGCGGGATGTCGGCCAGCGACGGGTACGCCTTCTCGCCGAAGAGCTCGTCCACCGTCGGGTTCACCGGGATGATCCGCCAGCCGTACCGCTGCATCTGCAACGGCACGCTGTGCGCGGCCTTGCCCGGGTCGCGGGACGCGCCCACGACGGCGATCACGGCGGAGTCGGCGAGGATCTGCTGAGCGGTACGCACCCCGCGACTGTAGCCCCGGGCCGCCCTCAGAGCAGGGTGAGTTGCTCGGACGGCGTCTCCGGGGCGGGCTCGGGCAGCCGTCGGTTGTCGCCGACCTCGGCCCGGTGCAACCCGTGCCGGCGGGCCGCGATCCGCACCCGCGCGGTCAGTTCCCGCTGGTACGCCTGCGGCGCGTACGCGCCCGCCCGGTAGAGCTGGCGGTAGCGGGGGACCAGGTGCGGGAACTGGCGGGCCAGCCAGTGCGCGTACCACTCGCGGGCGCCGGGGCGCAGGTGCAGGGCGAGCGGCGTCACGCTGGTCGCCCCGGCGGTGGCGACCGCCGACACGGTCGCCTCGATCGACTCGTCGTCGTCGCTGAGCCCGGGCAGGATCGGTGCCATCAGCACCCCCACCTCGAACCCGGCGTCGGTGAGCTGGCGGACGGCGTCCAGCCTTCGCCGTGGGCTCGGGGTGCCCGGCTCGACCGCGCGCCACAGCTCCTCGTCGACGAAGCCCACCGAGAAGGAGAGGCCGACCCGGGTGACCTCGGCGGCCTGACGCAGCAGCGGCAGATCCCGCAGGATCAGCGTGCCCTTGGTCAGGATCGAGAACGGGTTGGCGAAGTCGCGCAGCGCCTCGATGATCGGCGGCATCAGCCGGTAACGCCCCTCGGCCCGCTGGTAGCAGTCCACGTTGGTGCCCATCGCGACGTGCGCGCCGCGCCAGCGCGGGGCGGCCAGCTCGCGCCGGACCAGCTCACCGGCGTTGACCTTGACGATCACCTTCCGGTCGAAGTCCGCCCCGGCATCCAGATCCAGATAGGTGTGGGTGTTGCGGGCGAAGCAGTTGTGGCTGACCACGCCGTTGGCGATGAAGTCGCCGGTGCCCGTGGTGATGTCCCACAGCGGAAGCTCCAGCCCGAGCGACTCGATGCTCACCACCCGCAGGGCTGCCTGGCCCTCGAGTGCCGCGCCCTCGATCGACCGTTTGCGGGTCATCGCCGGATCGGTCAGATGGAAGAAGCGCAGCCTTTCCGGCAGACCACCGGTCAGCCGGATCCGGCGCACCCGGTTGGGCAGTCCGGGGTCCTCGAGCACCGAGGTGAACCCGAAATGACGAAGGGCGTCCGCAGTGTGGCCGAGGATGTCGTCGGCGCCGTTGCTGATCCGGAAGATGCCCCTGCTGCAACTGCCCTCGGCGTCGAAGATGCCGGCCAGGAAGCCGAGTCGCCAGTCGTCGGTCGGCTCCTCTGGCCAGCGGATCAGCTCGGTGATCGCCTCGATGTCGCGTTGCTTCGAGGTGCGGATGGCGGTGATCGCAAGTCTGGTGGCGCTGACCGGCATGAAGGAGAAGCGGTGCGTTTCGACCCCTGCCTCGGAAAGGAAACGCCTCGTCCGGCTCAGCGCCTCGTTGTCGGCCAGGGCCAACCGGAACCGGTGCACCTTTCCGGACGGATATGAACAGCTGCCGAGGTGAGCGTCGCCCCGGACCATGCCGCAGAGGTAGCCCCGCCGGTAGTCGGTCGAGTCCTTGGGGCCGGCGGCGAAGCGGCCGGTGCCCATCAGCCGGTTACTGGTCGTCAGGTAGGGGCGCTGTCCGGCGCCGGCCATGGTGCCGGTCACGTACTTCCAACCCCGGTCGGAGAGGAAGCGGTGGTCGCCGCTCGCCACCAGGGTCGTGCCGTCCTCCAGGGTGACCCGGTAGGCCGACTTCACCGTCGACCACTTGTCGAGGACGGTGGTGAGGACGTAGCGGCGGTAGGCGCCCCGGCGCTCGGTCCCGTAGATCCGGTCGCCCGGCTCCAACTCGCTGATCGGTTTCGTGCGCCCGTCCGCCATCAGGACGGGGGTGTCGCCGGCCAAGCAGTACACACACGCGTGACTGCAGCCCCGGTACGGGTTGATCGTCCACTCGAACGGGACGCGGGACTCCCCGGGCACCCGGTTGATGATCGACTTTGCCCGCACCTCGTAGAAGGTCATCCCGGCGAAGCCCGGGGTGTCGAACGTGCGGGCGATCGCGCCGGGGAGCGCCAGCGGCAGGGGTGGAGCCGCTGGCGCTGCCCCGTCGGGAATCCCCTCGTCCGGGGGAGCGGAGAGGTTCTCCCAGCGCATGGACCCTATTCGAACACGCGTACGAACGATGTGCAAGTGACACCGGTGCCGGCGCGCGCCGGGCGGGTGGAGGATGGGGGGCATGGAGACGTCGACCTTCGTCTACGACGGCGACTGCGCCTTCTGCAGCCGCTGCGCCGAGTTCATCGAGCGCCGGATCCCGACCGGCGCCCGCGTGCTGCCGTGGCAGTTCGCGGACCTCGCCGCGCTCGGCCTGACGGAGGCCGAGTGCGAGGAGGCGGTGCAGTGGATCGGCGCCGACGGCTCCCGCGCGTCGGGCCCGGACGCCATCGCCAAGCTGCTGGGCGACAGTGGACCGCTCTGGCGGTTCGCCGGGACGGCCTGCGCTTCCCGCCGGTGCGGCCGCCGCGTGGCCGGCGTACCGCTGGGTGGCCCGCAACCGGCACCGGCTGCCGGCGGCACCGCGGCCTGTTCGCTGCCCCAGGAGGCTCGCGAACGCCTCTACGGCCCGAGCGGCCGGCCCACCGCCGGCTCCTGACCGACGGGCGGCGCTATGGCGTGGCCGGTCCGATCGCCGGCTCCCGGCCGGTTAGGGCACTCGGCGGGGAGGCATCGTCGTCCGGGGTCGCCGGCTCGCCCCGCCGGGCGAGGACGCGGCGTGCCCACACCACCGGGCGGACCTTCTCCAGCGGCACGAAGCTGGTCATCGCCACCAGGTGCGGGGCGAACGAGATGGTGATGGTCGCGACGGTCGCCAGGTGGAACGAGTAGAAGAAGCCCACCGTCGCCAGCCGCCACCGTTCGGGCAGCAGGAACACGACCGGGCTGAGCAGTTCGAAGGCGAGGATGCCGAACTGGGCCACGATCAGCAGGTGCGGCACCTGGGCGATCAGGTCCGCCAGGTCGGTGCCGCGCCGGATGATCGCGCGCGCCAGCACCGAGCCGGTCGCCCAGTCCAGCCCGCCGAAGCGGAACTTGGCCCAGGCCGCCAGGAAGTACGTGCAGATCACCGCGATCTGGGTGACCCGCAGCGCCCAGCCGCCGGCCTCGGTGCGGGTGGGGTCGCCGTGCCGGGCCCGGCCGGCGGTGGGCAATGCGGCCAGCGCGACGAGCAGCCCGCCCCGGTCGTGGTCGACCTTGCCGTAGCTCATCGCGACGATCATCCACTCGAAGTAGAGCGCGAAGACCGTCCAGCCGAGCAGCCGGGGCGCCCGCCCGGTCGCGGCGAGCAGGGCCAGCACCAGCAGCGCCCAGAAGATCGCGCCGACCAGCGCCGGGGTGGGGGTGGGCAGCGGGAGCAGCCGGCCGATCAGCAGCGGGTGGTACAGCTCGCCGGGCACGTCGACCCGGGTGCGTACCCAGGGGGTGAAGACGACCAGGTCCGCGGCGACGAAGAGGTAGACCAGGGTGCGGAAGGCGGCCACCCGGCCGCGGGGGACCGCCTCGGTCAGCCAGCCGCTCATCGGTCGGCCTGCCAGCGGACGGCGGTCTCGTCGGTCCACCGGCCGGTCGGGCGGCCGTCCCGGATGCCGTACCAGCGGATCACGATCCGCACCTCGACGAGCGCGGGCGCGTCGGGGTGGCGTTCGGTGTACGCGTCGGCGACCTGACGCAGCAGGGTCGGGTCAGCGGCGTACCGGCCCTGTTGTCCCTCGATCTCGGCGCGGCGGATGCCGGTGGCGTCCTGTCCCAGCTCGACCACCGCGCCGGTGCGGTCGACACCCTCCACCCGGGTGTCCGGGGCGGGGGCGTCCGGCGGGTCCGAGGTGGAGTACATCCGGAACGGCCCGAACGGGAAGTCGTCGTCGGTGCCCCGGACGGTGCCGACGAGGAGCAGCGCCAGCCCGAGCGCGGTCACGCCCAGCCGGACCGCGCGCCCGCGGGGGGTCAAGGTCTCCATCGGTTGGGGACGATACGGGATCGGGGCACCCGGAAGACGTCCTTCCGTCGTCCACTCATCGCTGACCGTGTCGCCGTTTCGGAGAGGCCGGAGAGCGGCAGCGCAGGCTGCGGAAACGGCGCCGGCCGGGCCCCGAGCGGGACCCGGCGCGCCGGAGTAGTGGTGGATCAGTGCTTGTGCTCGGCCATCTGCTTGCGGACCTCGTCCATGTCGAGCTGCTCAACCTGCTCGATCAGGTTCTCCAGCGCGGACTCCGGCAGCGCGCCCGGCTGGTTGAAGACGATCACGCCGTCCTTGATCGCCATGATCGTCGGGATCGAGCGGATGTTGAACTTGGCGGCCAGTTCCTGCTGCGCCTCGGTGTCGACCTTGCCGAAGGTGATGTCCGGGTGCTTCTCCGAGGAGCGCTCGTAGACGGGGGCGAACCGCTTGCACGGGCCGCACCAGTCGGCCCAGAAGTCGAGCAGCACGGTGCCGTCGCTCTCGGTCACCTCGTCGAAGTTGGCCGTGGTCAGCTCAACCGTTGCCATTGCACTCTCCGATCAGCGCGGATTACTACGTCCACTGGAACCAGGGCGGGTGCCGTTGAATTCCCGGCCAGGGCGTGGCGAAACTCTCAGCAGTGGATCGGTGACGGAGGGAACTATCGAATGCCATCTGTCTGCGCCGCCGTGCGGAACGCAAGTGCACCAAGCATTTGCGTGACGAGCCGTAATGGGAGCGCTTCCAAGGAGATCCACTGGATTGAGCGCTACGAATCGGTAACTTGGGGGTTGACATGGAGCGATCCGGTGTGCGGAGATCGCTCCCACGAGCGGCGTCGGTAACCCAGAGTAGTGTTACAAAAGGATAAATGTGACGTCCGTCTCTGTCCGACCGGCATCGCCGTACGGCAGAATCTGTCGCATCAGAGCGTGGGCGGCGGGTGCCGGGGAGGGCCCCGCCGCTCATTGCGTCTCCCCCCGGATGTGGCCGGTGTGACATTTCCTCACCACCCGCGCCCCCGTCTTCGCCTTAACAAGCGGTAAGGCATGCTGTGCCGAACTCCATCGCCGCCCGTCGAAGGGGACAAGGATGCAGTTCGGCCGCTACTACGAGGAGTTCGAGGTCGGCGCGGTCTACCGGCACTGGCCGGGCAAGACGGTCACCGAGTACGACGACCACCTCTTCTGCCTGCTCACCATGAACCACCATCCGCTGCACATGGACGCGCACTACGCCGAGACGGCGAGCCAGTTCAAGCGCAACGTGGTGGTCGGCAACTACATCTACTCGCTGCTCCTCGGCATGTCCGTGCCGGACGTCAGCGGCAAGGCGATCGCCAACCTGGAGATCGAGTCGCTGCGGCACGTCGCCCCCACCTTCCACGGGGACACCATCTACGGGGAGACGACCGTGCTGGACAAGCGGGAGTCCTCCTCCAAGCCCGACCGGGGCGTGGTCGCGGTGGAGACCCGCGGCTACAACCAGGACGGCACGCTGGTCTGCGTCTTCCGCCGCAAGGTCATGGTCCCCAAGAAGGAGTACGCGGCCGCCGCCGTGCCGGAGGGCGTCGACCCGGAACGGCCGAGCTTCCCCGAGCCGCGCTGACCCCCGTACGACCCCAGGGGCCCCTTGCCCACCGTGTTCCGGTGCAAGCCCCTCGGCCTGTCCGGGGCATATGCTGACGCCGGAGGTCCCCATGAGCCACTCCCTCGCCGGAGAGCCGCCCTCTGCCGGACGTCGTGCCGCACCGCTGACCACCGCCGTCTACTCCGCGGCGGAGTGGGACCTGTTGACCGGCCTGCCGGGCCGGGTCCTCGTCGCCGCCGCCTCGCCGGGCCCCGGGCGTCCGCCCCGGGGGGTCACCGCCGGGCTCGCCGGTCTGGACGCCGTGGCCGCCGGCCGGGCCTTCGACAGCGATCTGGTCCGGGCAGTGGTGGCCGCGATCTACGCCCGCCACGACGAAACCTCCACCGCCGGCGAGCGGCTCACCGATGTGGTCGACCTGCTGGCCGCCTGCCGGGCCGCGGTACGCGTGCTCGACGCCGCGCCGACCCGGCCGACTCGGCGGCGTACCGGCAGTGGGTGGAATCGGTCGCGGCGCGGGTCTGCCCCGCCGCCGCCGGCGAGTCGAGCCCGGCCGACCGGCGGTTCCTCGACCGGCTCGGCGGTGCCCTGGGGTTGCGCTGAGGCCGCGACGGCCACGGCCGTTCCCGGTCGGTCAGCCGCCCTTCTGCACGCCCCGCGCCTCGGCGAGCACCAGCCGGGCGAGCTCCCTGCCCGCCCTGTCGTACAGGGTGCAGATCGCGCGCTGCCCGGCGGGCACGTCCGCGGCCAGGGACCGGCCCTCCCGGGCGGCCCAGAACAGGGCCGCAGTGGCATCGCCGCCCCAGGGCGCACGCTGAGCGTGGTGGTCGGGTAGCCCGGCTGCGCGATGGTCGCCCGCGCCACCGGGGCCGAGGCGAACCCGTAGGTGATCAGCCGACCGTCCGGGGCGGGCCGCTCGCGCACCTCGAAGAACGGCAGGGTGTCCCCGTTGCCGAGGGCCGAACGGAAGTTCTCGTCCTCGGGCAGTCGGTGGTGGCGGCCGGTGCCGGTGTCGAACCAGGCGATGTCGACGATGTGATCGGTGGAGGGGCTAAGCATCAGCTCGTCGGCGCCGATCCGGATGCCGGTGCGCAGCACCCGGTCGACCGGCCGGGCGCTGGGATTCGGCCACGGGCCGGAACTCACGCCGGCGTCGGGGGCGGCCACTTCCGGCGACGGGTCGACGGTCGCGGTCGTCGTTCCACCAGCCGGCCCGGCCGCGCCGGTGGCCGGGCCGCAGCCCGCCGTCGCCAGGCCCGCGAGCAGGACCGCCATGGCGCCCCGTCGTACCCGTGCGCTCATCCCGCACCTCCGTCCGTCGTCGGAGCCTATGCGCCCACCGGCCGCCCGGACGGCCCCATTCGGTGCCGGACACCGGACCACCGGCGGGCCGGTACGCCACCGGCGCGTCCCGGCCGATCCGGAACCCTCGCGGCGGCGTCGGCCGGCAGGGGCCGTACCCTCTGGAAACCGTGACCGGTGACCAGCTGGACGTGGGTGTGGGGCCGTGGCCCGGCGAGCTGCCGGACGACCCGCGGTACGACCCCGAGCTGCTCGCCGAGGGCGACCGGCGCAACGTGGTGGACCGCTACCGGTACTGGCGGCGGGAGGCCGTGGTGGCCGACCTGGACCGGCGTCGGCACGACTTCCACGTGGCCATCGAGAACTGGCAGCACGACTTCAACATCGGCACGGTGGTGCGCAACGCCAACGCCTTCCTCGCCGCCGAGGTGCACATCGTCGGCCGGCGGCGGTGGAACCGGCGGGGCGCCATGGTGACCGACCGCTACCAGCACGTCCGGCACCACCCGACGGTCGAGGAGTTCGTCGCCTGGGCGGCGGCCGAGCGGCTGCCGGTGGTCGGCATCGACAACCTGCCGGGCTCGAAGCCGCTGGAGACCAGCACCCTGCCGCGCCGCTGCGTCCTCCTCTTCGGCCAGGAGGGCCCGGGCCTCTCGGACGCCGCCCGGTCCGCCTGCGACCAGCTCTTCTCCATCGCCCAGTACGGCTCGACCCGCTCGATCAACGCCGGGGTGGCCAGCGGCATCGCCATGCACGCCTGGATCCGGTCGCACGCCGGACCGCCGCCGGACTGACCCCGGCCCACCGCGCCGGATCCCCCGGCCGCCCGCCCGCTCCGCCGTCGGACTGAATCCCCCGGCCGTCCGTCCGCTCCGCTTGACGGGCCGCCCGCGCGGGGTGACGGTGGGGGTGTGAGTGTCGCGGTGAGTTGTCCGAGATGTGCGGGCCCGATCCGGGAGCCGGACCTGATGCACGGTGAGTCACGCTGCCTGCGGTGCGGGCCGGTGTCCCCGCTGCACGTGCCCGAGCACATCGGCGCCGAGATCATGGCGAGTGTGGTCGAGCAGGTGACGTCGGCCGCCGACCCGCCCGACCGGCCGGGCGTACCGCTCTGGTGCCCCTGGCCGCTCCCACCCGGATGGACGCTCACCGGGGTGGCCTGGGCCGGGGACGAGCGGAACGGCGTACGGGCCACGGCGGTGGCCTGCGCCGGTCCGGCCCCGCTCGACGGTGGACCGGCCGACCTGCTCTTCGTGGCCGAGGAACCGGGCGTCGGCCTGGGCACCCGGTTCGCCGGCGTGCCGGGGCCGGACCCGGGTCCGGAACTGGCGGCGGCGCTCACCGACCCCGGCCCTGGTCACGCCGAACGCGTACCGCACGCCAAGATCCGGGTGGGTGGCCATCCCACTCCACTGTGGCTGGTCAATTCGCCGACCGACCGAAGCGCGTACGCCGGCGAGGCTCGGGGAATGTGGCTGCATGCGATAGCCTGGCCGGCGAGTGCGGGTCACCTCCTCGCGGAACAAGTCGTGCTGCACGACCTCGCCGAGTGGACTCCGCCCGAACTCGTGTACGGCGCACCAACTCCGTACCTGCACGGAGCGGCCTGACCGGCCGGTCCGGGTGAGTCGGAGTACGGACGCAGATATTCACTGTACGACACCATACTGATACTCTGGGTGCCGCTGCGGTAAACGGACCCGGCTCCGCGCGAGAGGATGGCCCGCTATGGTCAAGAAGGTCCTCACCTGGGCCGGCATCGCATTCTTGATCTTCTTCGTTGCCTACCGGCCGAACTCCGCCGCCGACGTCTTCAAGTCCCTCGGCGGCGGCATCATGGACATCGCTCAGGGCTTCGGCGACTTCTTCACCAGCCTCGTCGCCTAGCCGCCGATGGGAAGCCCCTCCGGTCCGCCCTTCGACCCTGACGATCCCGACCGGGAGCGCCGGGAGCGCGACACCGAGCCGATCCCCCGGATCGATCCCGACGACGGCCCCGGCTACGGCGCCGGTCCGGGTCTCGGCGACGGTCCCTCCCTTTCGGACGACGTCGGCTACGGCGCCGGGCCGGGCTACGCCGGCGAGGGCCGCTCCGGCCGGGCCTGGATCCGGGACCCGGAGGCCGGTTACCAGCCGCCGCAGATCTCCGAGGACGAGCTGGCCGGGCTGCGCGCGGACGCGGCCGGCACGGCCCCCCGCCGGGTGCTGCCCCTGGAGGACGAGCCCAGTTCGCTGGTGGCCCGCTACCTCTTCCCCACCGAGCGCTACCGGGGCGAGTGGAAGCGGCACTGGATCCACCTCTCCACACCGATCATCGTCGGCATCGCGGCCACGTTCGTGCTCGGCTACCTCTCCGGCTTCCTCGCCGGGCGGGACGTCGGCGCGTTGACCACCGTCGCGGTGCTGCTCTGGTTCGCGGTGATGGGCTGGGTCGCCTGGCGGGTCGCCGACTGGTGGTACGACCGCTTCATCCTCACCAACAAGCGGGTGATGGTGGTCAACGGCATCATCACCCGGCGGGTCGCGATGATGCCCCTGGTCCGGGTCACCGACATGAAGTACGAGCAGACGCCGACCGGCCGGGCGCTCAACTACGGCACCTTCGTGCTGGAGTCCGCCGGTCAGGAGCAGGCCCTCCGCGAGATCAAGAATCTGCCCAACCCGAACGAGCTCTACCTGCGTGTGGTCGAGGAGATGTACGAGCCGCAGGCGGTCGAGGCGCGGTTGGGCAAGGAGGCGGACGAGGCCAAGGCCGACGACGGGGCGTGAAACTTTTCGTCCGAACATCGGAGGAACTGCGCACCATTTGCCGTCGACCCGACCCTGCCGGCCGTGGCAGCCTGCCATGAAAGACGGGGCGCGGAGGTGAGCGGTGGCGAGCAGGGACCCGCTGGAGGAGGAGTTCCGCGAGTTCGTCGCGGCCCGCTCCGGTGCCCTGCTGCGCACCGCCTACTTGCTCGCCGGGGACTGGGCGACCGCCGAGGACCTGCTCCAGACCGCGCTGACCAAGACCTACCTGGCCTGGAAGCGGCTCGGCGGGATCGAGGCCATCGAGCCGTACGCCCGGCGGGTCCTGGTCAACACCTCCACGAGCTGGTGGCGGCGGCGCTGGCACGGTGAACGGCCCACCGACGTGCTGCCCGAGCGGGCCGGCGTCGACGAGATCGAGCAGCAGCTCGACCGGGACGCGCTGTGGCGGCACCTGAGCGCGCTGCCCGCCCGGCAGCGGGCCGTGCTGGTGCTCCGCTTCTACGAGGACATGTCCGAGGCGCAGACCGCCGCCCTGCTGGAGATCTCGCCGGGCACCGTCAAGAGCCAGACCTCGCGGGCGCTGTCCACCCTGCGCCGCCGGCTCGGCTCCCAGGCCGCTCTCCTGTCCCGGCGGGGCATGGGCCAGGTCGGCCAGGTCCTTGATCAGGTCGAGAAAGTCGCGGGCCGAATCGTCTTCGTTCAGGACGGCCTAGACACCTC
>NZ_JAEVHJ010000103.1:0-20540 GCF_016802855.1 Micromonospora sp. ATA51
AGACGTCAACGCCATCGTGGAACCCTTCCGCGCCGCAGCGAGTCCCGGCAGCGCCCTCGTCATTTCCCACGCGACCTCCGGCACGGCCACCAGCCAGACCGAGGAGGTCCAGCGGCTGTACCAGCGCACCCCCACCCCCCTTCAACTCCGCCACCTCGCCGACGTCCTGGCGCTGTTCGGTGACTTCGCCATGGTCGCGCCCCAACCCGGCGCAGCGTCACGCCCGAACAGCGCCGCACTCGTCCCGGTATCTCACTGGCGCCCCGACCCCGAGGACCATCTCGCGGCGGAAGACTCGTCGGCGAGCCCCTTCCTCGCCAGCTTCCTCGCCGGGGTTGGCATGAAGGGAGCAGCTGTCATGACGGAACAGCCAAGGCCGGAACCCACCGGACGACAGGCATCCCGGCGAGAGGGCCAGCGCTGATGTTCATCGGACTCGCCGGGCCAACGGGTGCCGGCAAGACGACCCTCGCACAGCGACTCGCCGAGCGTCTCGGAGCGCGCCTGATGCGCGACCCGTTCGTCGACAACCCCTCTCTCCCGAAGCTTTACGCCGCGGGGAAGACCCGCCCCGTGGCCCTGGCTCTCCAGGTCGAGTTGACCTTCCTTGCGCTCCGCGTCGCTCAACTTCGCGAGATTCACGACCTGCTCACCCAGGGCACACCCGTTGTGGCGGACTGGTCCATGGCGCAGCAGGTCATCTTCGCCCACACCACCCTGCCGCCCGAGGACGCCAGCCGGGTGAGGAAGACCTGCGCCACCTGGAGCGACGCCGCCGCACGACCCGACCTCCTCATCGCCCTGACCGCACCGGCACCGGTCCTGGCCCGCCGGATCGCGCATCGCGGCAGACCCATGGAATCCGCGCTGTCCACCGCCTACCTCGAACACCTCACCCGAGCCTTCGACACACCGCTAGGTGACTACGCCAGCCGAATCATGCGGCTCGACACCAGCGAGTTCGACGCCTTCAACGACGAAGACGTCAACGCGCTCCTTGCCCGCCTACCAGCCCTGGAGAGGTCATGACCGAAACCGACGTCGCACAGCCACGCACTGCCCACGCGCCTCCTTGCAGCAGGGTCATGATCACTGGACCGGGTCAGGTCGAGATCGTCCGCGAGCACCTGCCCACACTCGGCCCCGACGACGTCTACGCCGAATCGGTCGTCTCCGGCATCAGCCACGGCACCGAGATGGCCTGGGTGGCCGGCGACGCCGCCGCGCTACACCGATCCTGGGACCCGCAGCGACGCATCTTCCTCGAAGGCGCCGGACGGGACTTCCCGGTAGCGCCAGGCTACGAGACCATCGCGCGGGCACCGCCATCGGCGCAGCCGCTGTCAGTGAAGTGAGCATCGGCGACCTCATCACCCTCGACCGCCCGCACGGCACCGCGCACATCGTTCCCGCGGACGCTGCCGTCGCCAGCCGTTTGCCGGCCGGTGTCGACCCCGAACGCGCCGTCTTCTTCATCTTGGCGCGCGTCGCCCTCGGCGGCGTGCACGACGCTGAGGTGCGCCTCGGCGACACCGTCGTCGTGGTGGGGCTCGGCACCGTCGGCCTTCTCACCGGCCAGCTCGCGCGACTCGCCGGAGCCGCCAAGGTCATCGGAGTGGATCGCTACCCGCTGCGCCTGGACACCGCCGACTCCCTCGGCATAACACCCGTGCACGCCGCTACCGACGACGATGTCGCCGTGCAGGTCCGCAAGCTCTGCGGCCCACAGGGCGCGGACGTCGCCATCGAAGCCTCCGGCTCCTACCGTGGCTTGCACGAGGCGATCCGCTGCGTCCGGGTAGGCGGCCGGGTCGCGACCGTCGCCTCCTACCACGGCGATCAGGACGGCCTACGACTCGGCGAGGAGTACCACCGCAACCGCATCACCCTAGTCTCCTCAATGACCGTCAACGGCTGCCCACAGCGCGCCTATCCCGCCTGGGACCTGCCCCGACTCAGCGCCTCAGCCCGAGACCTGGTCATCAGTGGGCACGTGCATGTCGACAGCCTGGTGACCCACCGCTTCCCCTTCAGCGAGGCGGCCAAGGCGTACCACTTGATCGCCCAGCGCCCCGAGGAAACCATCAAGGTGGTGCTGACCTATGACAAGTAGCAGCCACGACGTCCTCAACCCCGTAGACGACCGGTACACCCCTGCACCCTGCGGCGAACTGGACGAAATCCGCGCCACCCTCGACGACGGCCGCCTCTCCGGCGCGCCCCCGTCCTTGCCATCTACGAAAACGCGCTCGCCAAGCGCTTCGGCGCGCGCCGCGCCATCGCTGTCAACTCGGGAACCTCCGCGCTGCACGCCGCGCTCATCGCCCTCGACGTCCGACCCGGCACGGAAGTCCTGGTCCCCGCCACCGCGCCTCTGCCGACAGCTATGCCGGTGCTCACGTGCGGAGCCACGCCCGTCCCTGTCGATACCCTGCCCGAATCCCTCGCCCTCGAGCCCGCCGACGTCCAGCGCAAGCTCACCGGACGCACCCGCGCCGCCATCACCCTGCCGCTCTGGGGCTACCCCAACGACGAACGAGCCAGCGCAGACCTCCTCGCCCAAGCCGGAGTGCCGGTAATCGAGGACGCATGCCAAGCCCACGGCACCCGAGTCGGCAACCAGTTCGCCGGCACCCACGGCGCAGTCGGCTGCTTCTCCACCCACGACCGCAAGCTCCTATCCACCGGCGAGGGCGGCTTCGTCCTCACCGACGACGAGGAACTCGGCGAGCGCATCGACTGGTACACCCACCTCGGCCACCTGCGCGGCACCACCCACGGCGTCAACTACAAGCTCGCCGGCCCCCTGGCCGCCATCGGCCTGCGCCGGCTCAAGCTCCTCGACGGCCAACTCGACCGACGCCGCCGCAACGCCCAACGCATCCTCGCCGCGCTGCCGCCGGGCGGCCTGCTGCGGGAACTGCCGTACGGGGTCCAGGACAAGCCGAACTACTACAACCTCGTCCTCACCATCAAGGACCGCATCCCGCAGGTCGCCGCCGCGTTCGAGGCCGCCGGACTCCCACCCGACTCGATCCGGTGGCGCTACCGGCCGCTGTACCACCAGCCCATCTTCCAGCCCTACGCCAACCAGTGCCCCAACGCCGAACACCTCGCCACGACCACCGTCCAACTCCCAGTTCACCCCGGAATGACGGACGCGACCGTAGCGTGGATGGCCGACCGCGTGGCCCAGATCGCCCAGGGAGAGACCCGAGCATGATCCGTCATTTCACCAGCTCAGCCGTCGTCTTCAACGACGAGGGCCACGTCCTTCTCGTGCACCACAACAAGATCGACCTGTGGCTGTACCCCGGTGGGCACATCGACCCCAACGAAGACCCCGCCGAGGCTGCACTCCGCGAGGTACATGAGGAGACCGGGATTATCGCCGAGATTCTCGGCCCACAGCCGTTCCGGCACCCCGCCGTACGCAGCATCCCGAGCCCATTCGCCATCATCGAGATGGACATCGAAGACCGCAAGGTCGGACCACACCGGCACATCGACTTCGTCTACGTCTGCCAAGCCACCCGTGGCAACCTGACGGCCCAAGTCGAAGAGGTTGGAGGCGCGAGGTGGGTGCCCGTCGAAAAGGTGGCGACTCTCCGCACGCCTGCCGAACTTCCTGCCCTTATCACCGAAGCCGCCAGGTTGATTCCTCAACCGGCTTGAGACCGCGGCGGCGAGGACCAAGTCGAGGACGCTGGCGCAACTTGCCCGGCGTCCGCCGGGCAAGCTCGTATCACCCCTGATGGTCGGTCACGAGGAGGATGCGGAGAGTATGATTGATCGACTAGCCTCTACTGACTGTGGGGGTAACGTCTGATGATCCTCGGCTTCAGGCGGAGCAACGCGCCCGGATCTTGATTGACCGACAGCTTCGCGATGCCGGCTGGGTCGTGCAAGACCGCTCCGAGACCAACCTCTTCGCGGGCACGGGCGTGGCCGTCCGTGAGGCGATCATGGCCAGGGGCCACGGCCGAGTCGACTATCTCCTGTATGTCGACCAGCGGGTCGTCGGGGTGATCGAAGCCAAGCCGGAGGGAACCCCGCTGTCAGGGGTGGAGTGGCAGTCGGCCATGTACGCCGAGGGCCTGCCGCCTGCGGTACGGCTGAAGGCGCTGACCCGCGACGGACGGCTGCCGTTCGTGTTCGAGGCCAGCGGCTCGGAAACCCACTTCACCAACGGCTACGATCCCCAGCCGCGGGCCCGGCGTGTCTTCGCGTGCCCGCAGCCCGGCACCCTGGCCAGGATCGTCCGTAACGCGGAAGCCGACCCCAAGCGACCGACGTGGCGGGCTAAGGTCCGTCACCTGCCACCCCTGGATACCGCTCCACTGCGCCCAGCGCAGATCACGGCGATCGAAGGCATTGAGCGGTCGCTGGCCGCGCAGCGGTTCGACCGGTCGCTGGTGCAAATGGCCACCGGCGCCGGCAAAACCTACACGGCCGTGACCGAGTGCTACCGGCTACTCAAGCACGGCGGGTTCACTAGGGTGCTGTTCCTGGTAGACCGCAACAACCTGGCCGACCAGACCCTGGCCGAGTTCCAGAACTACCGCACCCCCGGCGACGGGCGGCGGTTCACCGAGCTGTACAACGTCGACAAGCTCACCAGCGCCGGCATCCTGGGCAGCTCCAGCGTGGTGATCTCCACGATCCAGCGGGTCTACAAGGTCCTCGCTGGCGACACCGCTCCCGAGGGCGACGACCCGGGCCTCGACGGGTACGTGCCGGACGTCCCCGTCAGCGTCGTCTACAACGCGGGGATGCCGCCGGAGACGTTCGACCTGGTGATCGTGGACGAGGCGCACCGGTCCATCTACGGGGTGTGGCGTGGGGTGCTGGAGTACTTCGACGCGCACATCGTCGGCCTGACCGCCACCCCCGGCAAGCAGACCTTCGGCTTCTTCCGGCAGAACCTGGTGTCGGAGTACACCTACCCGCAGTCGGTGGCCGACAACGTCAACGTCGACTTCGACCTGTACCGGATCAAGACGCAGATCAGCAGCCAGGGTTCGAAGATCGACGCCGGCACAGTCGTGCCGAAGGTCGACCGCCGCACCCGGGTCCAGCGGCTGGAAACCTTGGACGAGGATCTGGAGTACACCCACAAGCAACTCGACCGGGCGGTCACCGCCACCTCGCAGATCCGCCTGGTGCTGGAGACGTTCCGAGACAAGCTGTTCACCGAGATCTTCCCCGGCCGGCACACGGTCCCCAAGACGCTGATCTTTTGTAAAGACGACGCCCACGCCGAGGAGGTTGTTACGACCGTCCGTGAAGTGTTCGGCAAGGGCAACGACTTCGCCGCGAAGATCACCTACAGTGCCCGCGATCCGAAGGGCCAACTCCAGGCCTTCCGCACGTCGGCGAGTCTGCGCATCGCGGTCACCGTCGACATGATCGCCACCGGAACCGACGTCAAACCTCTCGAATGTGTGTTCTTCATTCGGGACGTGCGCTCTGCGGCGTACTTCGAACAGATGAAGGGCCGCGGCGCCCGCACGATCGCCTCGGCCGACTTCCAGGCGGTCACCCCGGACGCCAGGGAGAAGACCCGGTTCGTCGTCGTCGACGCCGTCGGCGTCACCGAACACGACTTCGTCGACCCACCCCTGAACCGGGAGAAGGGCGTCTCGCTCAAGCAGCTGCTCGACAAGGCCGCCACCCTCACCCTCACCGAGGCCGAAACCGCCACCCTCGCCTCCCGGCTGGCCGCCCTGGAGCTGCAACTCACCACCGACGAGCGCACGGAACTCGACGCCGTCGCCGGCGGCTCGGTCCGCGGCATCGTCCGCGGCCTGGTCGACGCCGTCGACCCCGACACCCAAGCCCGCGCCAGCGCCGACGCCGTCGATCCGCAGGCCGCCGTCCAGGCCCTGCTCGAGACCGCGGTTCGGCCTATCGCGGCGAACCCGCAACTGCGCCAGCGGATCCTGGAGCTCCGCCGCACCCACGACCGGATCATCGACGAGGTCAGCGTCGACGTGCTCGAAGACGCCCACGGGGTGGTCGACACCTCTCGCGCCCAGTCGATCGTCGAGTCCTGGCGGGCGTACCTGGACGAGCACCGCGACGAGATCACCGCGATCCAACTGCTGGCCGAGGCGCGCGAGCGGCGGGTCTCCTTCGCCGACATCAAGGAACTCGCCGAGCGCATCCAGCGCCCGCCCCGCAACTGGACCATCGACCTCATCTGGGCTGCCCACGAAGCCATCGAAGCTGACCTCGTCCGGCACAGCGACCGGCACACCCTCACCGACCTGGTGTCGCTGATCCGGTACACCATCGGGCAAGATAACGAACTCGTGCCCTACGCGGAGAAGATCCGCCAGCGGTACGCCGGCTGGCTCCGCCAGCAGGAACAGGCCGGGGTGACGTTCACCGAGACGGAGAGGTGGTGGCTGGACCGCATGGTCGAAGTGATCGCCGCGTCGGCCGGCATCAGCCCCGACGACCTGGACAACGCCCCCTTCACCGAACGCGGCGGCATCGACGGTGCCATCCGCGAACTCGGCCCCCGCACCGCCGCTCTCATCGACCAACTCAACACGGAGCTGACCGCGTGACGGACCTGCCTCCTGGGTGGCGTTGGGCAACCGTTGGCGAGGTGGGCCGCATCGACCTTGGGCGTCAGCGGCACCCCAACTGGCACGCCGGTCCGGAAATGCGTCCGTACCTCCGCGTCGCCAACGTCTTCGAAGATCGGATCGATACGTCGGACTTGAAGGAGATGGACTTCTCGGACGTCTACGAGCGGTACAAGCTGGAACCCGGCGACGTTCTCCTTAACGAAGGCCAGAGTCCAGAGCTCCTCGGCAGGCCCGCCATCTACCGCGGTGTCCCCGAGAACGTCGCCTTTACCAATACGCTGCTCAGGTTTCGTGCAGGGCCGGATGTCCTACCCGAGTGGGCGCTGGCTGTCTTCCGTCGGCACATGCACTCCCGACGCTTCGCTCGCGAAGCTCGCATTACCACAAATATTGCGCATTTATCCGCAAGTCGCCTTAAATCGGTTGAATTTCCAGTACCGCCGATTATGGAGCAGCAACGAATCGTCCAAGTTCTTGACCACCATCTCTCCCGGCTTGCTGCCGCACAGTTTGAGGTTGATTCTGCTGCCCGTCGAGTCGACGGCTGGAGGCGCGCAAGTATCGACCGCCTGCTCTCAAATCTGGATGCGTCCGTAAGAAGCGTGGCAGAACTGTTGCGAGAACCGATGCGCAACGGCCATTCGGCCCGAGCCGCACGTGACGGTGAACCTGGTATTAGGACGTTGACACTAACGGCCGTCACGCGATGTTCTTTCTCTGAAGCCTACACAAAGATGAGTGCGGCTGAACCGAGACGAGTCGAAGCACTATGGCTGACCCCGGGAGACATCCTGGTGCAGCGGTCGAATACGCCGGAACTGGTCGGAACGGCCGCCATGTTCGACGGCCCGCCCAACTGGGCAATTTTCCCCGATCTCATGATCCGCCTGCGGGTCGACACCGACGCCGCGCTCCCCGAGTATGTGACGGCGGTGCTGCGTAGCGAACGAGTCCACCGCCATCTGCGCAGCAAGGCGAGAGGACTTGCAGGCTCGATGCCCAAGATCGATCAACAGGCTATTGCATCGATCTTGCTCAAGATTCCACCCTTGGCGCGTCAACGGGAATTGGTATCCGAACTCTCGGAGATTGAACAGACCTATAGTCGGCTGGCCAGGGCTGCTAATACCGCGAGACGCCAAGGTCAGACACTCCGGAAGGCGTTGCTTGAGGCGGCGTTCTCGGGGCGGCTGACAGGGCGGGCTAGCGACATAGACATGGTTGAGGAGATGGCCGGTGTCTAACGCGCGGCGGTTGGTCGACAAGCTGTGGTCGTACTGCAATGTGCTGCGCGACGACGGGGTCGGCACGATCGAATACACCGAGCAGCTCACGTACCTGCTGTTCTTGAAGATGGCACACGAGCGCGAGACCCGGCCGCTAAAGCCGGAGCGGATCGTGCCAGCGCACTGCTCGTGGCAGCGGCTGCTGGACGCCGAGGGTGACGACCTGGAGATCAACTACCGGCACATCCTCGAAGACCTGGCCCGCCAGCCCGGCACGCTCGGCACGATCTACCGCAAGGCGCAAAACCGCATCCAGGACCCGGCCAAGCTCAAGCGGCTAATCGTCGATCTGATTGACAAGGAGTACTGGTCGGCCGCCGGCACGGACATCAAGGGCGACGCGTACGAGGAACTGCTCTCCAAGGGCGCAGAGGACATCAAATCCGGCGCCGGGCAGTACTTCACACCCCGTCCGGTGATCCAGGCGATGGTCGACTGCATCCGGCCGACCGTCCGCGACACCGTGGTCGACCCGGCCGCCGGCACCGGCGGCTTCCTGCTGGCGGCGCACGAGTACGCCTCCCGCCACGCAGAGACGCTGACCCCGACCGAACGCGCCCACCTGCGCGACACCTTCGTCCACGGAGTTGAGTTGGTCGATGGGACCGCCCGGCTCGCCGCGATGAACCTGCTGCTACACGGCATCGGCACCCCTACCGGCGACAGCCTCATCGAGGTCAAGGACGCGCTGATCGCCGACCCAGGCCAGCGGTACTCAGTCGTGCTGTCCAACCCGCCGTTCGGCCGCAAGTCGTCCCTAACGATGGTCGGCGCGGACGGCCGAGAGGCCCGCGACGAGCGCGAAATCGAGCGGCAGGACTTCGTCGTCACCACCGCCAACAAGCAGCTCAACTTCCTTCAGCACATCGCCACGATCCTTGATATCAACGGCCGCGCCGCCGTCGTCCTGCCAGACAACGTGCTGTTCGAGGGCGGTGCGGGGGAGGCCCTACGGCGGAGGCTACTGCGGGACTTCGACCTGCACACCATGCTGCGCCTGCCCACTGGCATCTTCTACGCCCAAGGCGTCAAGGCCAACGTGCTGTTCTTCGACAAGAAGCCCGCTGCCGAAAGGCCATGGACCGACCGGCTGTGGATCTACGACCTGCGGACCAACCAGCACTTCACCCTTAAGCAGAACCCGCTACGCCGCCACCACCTCGACGACTTCGTCGCCTGCTACCTCCCAGGCAAGCCCAGGTCCGAGCGCGTCGAGACGGAGCGGTTCAAGGCGTTTACGTACGAGGAACTGTTGGCCCGGGACAAGGTCAACCTCGACATCACCTGGCTGCGCGACGAGTCCCTCGAGGACATGGAAAACCTCCCGGCACCCGAGGTCATCGCAAGAGAGATCGTCGAGGATCTCACCGCAGCCCTGGCCGAATTCGAGGCTGTCGCTGCCGCGTTGGAAGCCACCGACACGGCCGACCGCATGGCGTCATCAGGGCCGTTAGCTTGAAATGCTCACTGCGTGAGGATGTTCTTGGCGCGTTGAGCGCGTACCAGTCGGATGACGTCCGCATTGGTCTGGCAGTAGCAGTCTGAGCGCGGTCGACGATCGTCGACCATGTCGGGCCGGGGGCCGTACAGCGTGTCGTACTCGATCTGACGGATCGGGATACGGCTGCCTCCGGGGTGGGTGCGGGCGATCAGCGCACCGACCATGAGGCTCGCGGCTTGCTGAGCGACGAACGCTGCCGACGGCTGATAGCTGTCGTCGCCGGCGGCAGTGGTCAGACCCATGACACGGCCGAGGCCGCACACGGGTTGTCCAACGTGTCGTTCGAGCAACTGACGGCCCTGGCGGGGTAGGCCGCGCAGATCATCCTCAGTGAGGGCTTGGTCGCCTCGAGCGATGCGCGCCAGCGGCAGCCCGGTAGCCTGGTGGAGGCGCTGCTCAGCGGTCAATGTCGTCGTGCTGGCGGGGAAGTAGCAGCGCATACATGGACCGGTGGGCAGGGCTTCGTGCAGGCTGACGGTGGTGCCGGCGCGTCCACCGGTGCCGCCGTCAAGGACAAGGTCGGCGTAGATGCGTTGGAGGTCGTGGCGTGCCGCGATGTTGTCGACGGCACCGAGCACTGACTGCGGCATAGGCTTGTGGCCCGCGTCGATCTGTGCAATGAAGTCGTCGACCGTCCCGTGAACGCGGCGAATGTTCATGTGTTGGAGCGCTGCTTCGACTATGTCGACCTTGGGGAGTCGGGCGGCGGCGTCTTGACCGGTGCCGAGGCTGTAGGTGATCACGTTCGGCGGTTCGAAGATCTGTCGGTCGACGACGGTCATCTCTCCGGTTGCTTCCAGCGCGCGAAGGATGAGCGCGACGGCGGTGCCGATCGCACCCGCGCCGATGAGCGCGAGTCGCTCGACGTGCAGGTGCTGGGGAGCCTGCTCATGTGGTGAGAAGAGTCTGACTGGGCAGAAGTCGAGCGCCTCGATGCGGCGGTGTGATCCTGGTCGGAGCGCAGTGACCGTCTTGAAGATTTCGCCGGTGAGCATGGCGGCGGTCAGGACGGAGCCGAGGCCGCTGCCGGCGTACCGCAACTTCGGAAACGGCTGTCCAGGCCTTCGGATATGCGTGCCGTGTCCGTCGGGGACGCCGCTGAGGTGCGCGGCTGCATGGTCGACACCGACCTGCACGTGAAGCGCGTCCGGCGGTGCAGCACCAACCGTGATCGGCCGTTCCGGGTCGATACCGGCGGCGATGCTTACGACTTGGTCTAGGAGGTCGTCGCCCAGTCGTCCGGAGCCGTGACCGGGGTCGAGACTGAGTTGGATAGGCAGGCGCCTCAGGTCTGCGACAAGGACGCGGAGGCACGTGCTGCTGCCAGGCACAGTGAGGTCCACGGAGATGTGGACCTGGGACGCTTCGATCCGACCGCGGAGGCTCTCCGGTTCACCGCCCGTAGCGGTTGCGGCGAGCAGGAGACTGCGGCTGTAGTCAGTCGGCACGTACACCATCTCCGTCGAAGACAACACTGTCGATACAAGCCGCCGGGTCGCATCGTGGCGCTTCAGTCGGCGTCCAGTCCGACGTGAAGGTCCACCAGCGCCACAGAGCGAGGTCCTCGGGCGGGTTTTCGAACGTGGGAACAACCGCGCTACGGAAGCCCTTCACCCGCAGGCCACCCTCACGGTCGGTTCGGGACAGGAACGCTTCTTTAGCGTGCGAGTGAACCATCGCGCGGACCTGCAGCTCGTTGTCCTCGGCCCAGGTGAAGATTGCATCGAAGGCGGGCCTGGTGATGCAGAACAACCCGTGCTTGCGGACGATGCCAGTGGTGCCGGCGACCGCTACGACGCTCACCGTCGAGTCGCCAGGCTTTGTGAGCAGGAGGCCACCTGTCTCGACGCCGGCTCGGCCGAAGCGGCGAATGTCGGCGCAAAGGCGGGTGACGGCTGGAGTCGGCACGATGAGGTTGGGCTGAGTCATGCTGCTCGTGCACCCCCGATCCGGTTGATGTCCTCGACGATGTTCTCCACGACGAAGAGGAACGGATTGCCGGTGTTGCGCCAGGCGTGCGGGCCGGTCGCCCATTCCGCGTGGAGGGCCTGCCCCTCAGCAGTGAAAGGCTTGCAGATGTCGTTCGGAGCGCGATATCCACTCGCTGCGGGCCAGCCCCGGGCATCGCTGGTCGGCTGGCCGATCGCGGGAGCGAACAGTAGCGATGGTGGTCGGTGGGGATAGACCGTCCAGAAGATCCGTGCGACGAACTGGGTACTGCCCGGAGCGGTGGGTTGGATGACAGCCCAGTAAAGACCTGCGGGGTCTTCGTCTCGGTGCACGAGCCGCCCGCCGTTGGAGGTTAGGAATTCCTCCACCGGCGGGACGTCCCGTGCGAGAGTGATCGTGCTCTCGATATCCAACATCGGGTCAGCTCGCGCCCTGGATCGTCTCGGTGCGCAGCTTGAGGTGCAGAGCGTGGGCGTGGCCCGCGATCTCTCCGAGCGTCTTGTCGACGGGGACTTCGTCGCCGTCGTGCTTGAGGTAGTACCGGGTGGTCCCGTCAGCGGTTACGCCGAAGGCCGTCAGGGAATCTCCCAGCACGGTGTCGATCGTGACCGAGCCGGTGTACTCGTGACGGTACGGCCGTTCAGCGGTCGCGAACGTGACCGTGACCTCGATGTCGTGGGGCTTGTTGGGCATGGTTGCTCTCTTTCGCGCAGTGAATCTTGGTGCCGGAGGGTGGGCAGACTTCACCCCGACCTCTCGGTGCGCTGCGATTGCTACATCGCAACGCGTGCCGGTGTTGCAACTTGACCTTCTCACGGAGATGCCGATGCTGCAAGTGGTTTCACTCGTGCAATGATGGGATGGCTCGACGAAACGAGGGAGACGGGATGAGCGATGAGCCTGAGAAGGGGCGCTTCGACGCCGCAGCGTTCTACGCGGCGCTGGACCGGACCCGGGCGGAGCGAGGGCTGCGCTGGAAGCAGGTGGGGGACGAGGCCAAGGTGAGTCCGTCAACGCTGACCCGGCTGGCCCAAGGACGCCGACCGGATGTCGACAGCCTGGCCGCGCTGGTGGATTGGGCCGGACTGAGCGCCGACGACTTCGTTCGTCGGACGCAGCCAAGGCAGGAAACACACGGCACACTCGCTGGTGTGTCAACCTACCTGCGCGCAGACAAGAACCTCGACGACCGCAAGGCCGAGGCGATCGAGAAGGTCATCGAGGTCATGTATCGCCAGATGACGGACGGCTGAGCTGATGGCGGGCAAGCTGCGTAGAGGCTTCCACGGAGAAGCAAACGAGATCGCCGAGTCCATCCGAGCCGAGCTTGGACTCGGAAACTTCGACCCACTGGACCCGTGGAAGCTAGCTGCGCACCTGGACATCGAGATCCGGAAACTCAGCGACATCGCGGTTGAAGAGCCGGCGGTGTCGTGCCTGCTGGAGGGGGACGACAAGTCGCTCAGCGCCGCGACCGTGTTCAGGGGCTCGAAGCGATGCATCGTCGTTAACGACGCACACGGGCTCCCTCGGCAATGCTCCAGTATTTGCCACGAACTCGCGCACGGTCTGCTTCTACATACCCCTGCCATAGCGTTCAACGCCAGCGGGTGCCGTCACTGGGACCAGGAGATGGAGGACGAGGCGGACTGCCTAGGCGGGAAGCTACTGCTCACGGACCAAGCCGCACGAGGTCTCGTCACGCGGAACGTCCCAGCGGACGCCGCCCAACGCCGCTACGGCATCAGCCCAGAGATGCTCCGGTACCGCCTCAACATGAGCGGTGCGGAAAGGCTGCGGCAGCGCAAGAGTCGCCAGCCTACGGCCCACCGTTAGTTTGTCGGCCGCTTCCACGACCTTCGGCCTAGACGTAGTGACACCTGCGCCTTGTCGCTTCGGTTTGCAGCCGAGGCTGGGCGGACCCAGTTGGCCGGGTGGCCGGCTCCTTGCTTGATCAGCTCGTAACGCCGGCCACCTCCTGGTACAGGTACCCAGGTCGGGCTGGTGAGAGCTGCCTGGCTTCTTTCGACGCTTGACTACGGTCAAGAGCCAGGCCAGCCGGGCAATGGCCAAGCTCCGCCTCGACGAGACGCTGACGCCGGAAGGGATGCTGGGATGAATCTGACCGATCTCAAGCAGGTGCTCGACGAGCGTTCCGGCGGCTCGGCGGAGCACGTCATGCACCACGTGCGGCTGCATGGGGTACGCGCCAAGGTGGTCGCGCGGCGGCGGCGCCGGATCGCGACCTGGGCCACCTGCGCGGTGGTCGCCCTGGCCGGCATCGCCGCGGCCGCCGTCGTGCCCGGGCTCCGCGCGGACGTCACCCCCACCCCGGCGGACAGCCCGTCGCCGGTACGCACCATCGAAGGGTTCCCGGAGTACGCCTGGGGCGCGCGTGTCGTGGCTGCGGAGTCCGCCGCGCTGCCGGAGCGCCGGATCGAGCTGACCATCGTGCCCACCACGCTCGATCTCGTCATCTTCACCCGCTGCGCCGGCACCGGAGACAACGTCGAGCCCGATGAGAAGGTGAGCGTCAACGGCCACTTTCTCTTCGGTGGCGGCTGCGGCGGTTCCAGCCGGCAGATGAGCTGGGACGGGCTCGACGTGGCGGTCGGCAAGCCCGCCACGTTCGTCATGACGATCGCCGGAGCCAAGCGGTTCGACGGGACGGACTTGGTCCCGGTGGCGATCCCGGACAGCGGCACGTTCGGGCTCGCGATCGGTGTGCGGATCCCGTTCGACCAGTACCCGCTGCCGCCCCGGCCATCAGGACCACTCGACCCGTTGCACCAGACGCTCATGGCTGGCTGCACCGAGAGGCTCTGCCCGGACGCCGTCATCGTCCGATCGGATCCGGCCGACCCGACGCGTCCGGTCCAGCGGACCCTGACCTGGAAGACGATCGACTCGGTCGACATGCTCTCCCAGACGCCGGGGCTCCTCCACGTCCGCGTCAACGGCGTGGAGATCATAACCGGCGAGTGGTGGGACTACGCGATGAGCAGCTCCGGCAGGTTCGGCGACAGGAGAGGCGCGTGGAAGCGTGAGTTCGGCCTCGACCTGAAACCCGGCGACCCAGTGACCATCGAGATCGTGCCCGAGCACATCACCGGAGCCTGGCAGGTCGTCTTCTCACCAGCCTGAGTGGGCGAGGGTGAGTAGCGCCGTTGCCAGGGTTGCCCCGAGCACCGCGCCCTGCTTCGGCTTCCACCACGATGCCATGGCCGTCGTGGAAGGCGTCGATCTCGTACGACACCTCGGCTCGCCCGTTGTCACCAAACAAGACGGGCCGGCGGATCTTCCCGGCAGCCGTCTTGCCCGTTTCGACCGCGAAGCCAAGACCTTGGAGTCCAGCAGCAAGGTGGCGTAGCACCATGTCGCTCGTGACGCCGACACGCGGCTCCGCCGTTGAGATGTGCGGGGCGGCGTCATGGATGACGGAGAGGAAGCCCTCGACCCACTCCGGCGGCCGAACGTTGCGTGGGTAGTAGTTCCACACCGGGTAGGACACCTGGGAAGGCTAACGGCCCGGCCGAAGGCGCGCAGGAGTGCTGTAGCCATTCTGGGCCGTCGCTGGGCCGTCTGGGCCGTCACAGGGCCGTCAAACGTCGACCAACAACGACCGGCGACGACCAGCAGCGCCCGAAGAAACAGCAGGCCAGCCGCCATGTGACAGCGGCTGGCCTGGTGGGCGACGGACGAGTCGACCTGTACGCCGGATGCTGTTGTCTGGCCCGGCAGGTTGGTTCTAATCTGATGGAGAGTTGATCAATGCCTTGCCCGCTGCTCGGAGAGGCAACTCCTTGTCTTTCGTGCTCGCTACGGATGCCGCCCCCGGCCGGCCGAATGAAGACTTTGTCGTCGCCACCAGTGATCTGGCAGTGGTCGTCGATGGGGCAGGCATCCCGTCCGGCGGCTGCCGCCACGGCGTCAGGTGGTACGCCCGGCAGCTCGGCATCCGCACGCTCGCCGCACTCGTCGCGTCTCCAGACATCGCGCTTGCCGACGGCTTGGCAGCCGGTATCGCTGCGGTAGCCGCGGCGCATGCCGACACCTGCGACCTCGATGACCCCGGTACTCCCTGTGCTGCTGTCGGCATTCTCCGCGCGGAAAGCGGGAGGTGGACACGCTCGCGCTGTCGGATGCAACGGTGGTGGTGGACCTGGAGACGGGACCCGCGGTGACGTGTGACCTCGCGGTGGAGGACATCTGTGGGCCAGAGCCCGAGGTCGTCGCCGGTCTGTTGTTCGGTACTCCCGAGCATGCGCAGGCGCTAGCGGCCTACGTCGAGCACCAGACCATCACCCGGAACCGTGCCGATGGCTGGTGGGTTGCCGCTGCCGACTCGGAGGCCGCTGCACATGCGCGTGTCGCGACATATGCACGTCCAGCTGTGCGACGGGCGAGCGTGATGTCCGACGGCGCAACGCGTCCCGTCGATCAGATGCGGATTTGCCGCTGGCTGGACTACCTTGATCTCCTGGACAAGCTCGGCCCGCGTGCCTTGATCGCTCACGTCCGGTCGATTGAGGTGGACGACCCTGAAGGGGCGCGCTACCCGAGGACGAAGCGGCATGACGATGCCACCGTTGCGCAGTACAAGCCTTCGGACTAGGAACGACGTCGACGACCAGCGCCCAAGGTCCAGGCGCGACCGTCTACGGCATCGTCGGCATCCTGCTCGGCCTGGCCGGCCTCGTCGCCGGTCTGCCGTCGTGCCGCCGCGCCGCGCAGCCTCGCTAACGAAGAGGGGGGCCAGGCCGTCGCCAGGCCGTCAGCGGGCGAACAATGCCCACCAATGACGACCACTGGCGGCGGCCTTTGCCCAGGTTGCTGAGGGTGACTACGAGCCGACCAGCGATGAAGGGCGGGCCTTACCTGTAGTTGGTGAACCGCAGGGGCGCCCAAGGCAGTGCTTCCCGCCAACCGGGCAGTTCGAAGGCCCAGGACGTGATCACGGAGTGGACGAGCCGCTTGTCCTCGGTGAGTGCCTGAAAGTGCTTGTCTTCGTCGCCCTCGCGGTACTCGACCAGGTATCCGCCGGCATCGGTACGGGCAACCTGCGCGAACGTCTGACCGGTGACGTCGGCGACACGTTCCACGATGAGGAACTGTTCCTCGCCGCGCTCCATGTCCGACAGCAACTCGAACAGCAGATCCTCTGAGGGGTCGTCCCAGATCTCGCCGGACCCCATGGTGACGCGAAGCAGCGCAGCAGCCATGCCTCAATGATCCAGGAACCGAGTCCGCCGACGTGCCCGACGCGTACCCGAAGCTGAGCGGGTCGATCGTGTTGTCCGATTCCTCGCCGGAACCAGGCGTTCGGACCCTTCCCCCCAATACGCCCCCGGACGGTGAGCGATGGCGGGTAGTGGTTGGACTCAACGAGACCAGACAAGATTGGCCCCCGACCGCGTTACTGCTGGTCAGGGGCCGTTCTCGCACCTGGTGGCGGGTAGAGGATTCGAACCTCTGTAGCTTTCGCGACGGATTTACAGTCCGCTCCCATTGGCCGCTCGGGCAACCCGCCAGGGCGTCGCCACCACGCCGTGCGCGGCAGCGGAAGCAAGGATAGCGGTTGCCCCCGGGGCCGCCGCAACCGGGTACCGTCAGGGGGTCGTACCGCTGGTCAGCGGGCGACGGAAGACCTTCAGACCGCCGAACCAGCAGGAGCATGAGCATGGCAGCGAACCCGTCGTTCGACATCGTGAGCAAGGTCGACCGCCAGGAGGTCGACAACGCCCTCCGTCAGGCGGAGAAGGAGCTCGCGCAGCGGTTCGACTTCCGCGGCACCGGCGCCGAGATCTCCTGGTCGGGCGAGGAGGCGATCAGCCTCCAGGCGGAGACCGAGGAGCGGGTCCGGGCGGCGCTCGACGTCTTCAAGGAGAAACTGGTCAAGCGGAACATCTCGCTCAAGTCGCTGGACGCCGGCGACCCCCGCGCCTCGGGCAAGGTCTTCAAGATCGACGCCAAGGTCATCCAGGGCATCGACACGGACAAGGCCAAGTCGATCAGCAAGAAGATCCGCGACGAGGGCCCGAAGGGCGTGCAGGCGCAGATCCAGGGCGACCAGCTCCGGGTCACCGGCAAGAAGAAGGACGACCTCCAGGCCGTCATCGCGCTGCTCAAGGGCGAGGACTTCGGCGTCGCGCTGCAGTTCACCAACTACCGCTGACGAGCCCGGTCAGCGCGAGAAGATCAGCAGCAGGATCACTGTCAGGACCGCGCTGATCAGGATCGAGCCCAGGCAGCCGACCCGGTTCGAGAAGAAGAAGAACATTCCCGTGCTGTACCCGCCCGGGACGCGTTGAGACGCCGTCGAGCGGTCACCCCGATCGGGTGACCGCTCGACGCGTATCCGGCTGCTGTGGCGGTCGGCGGGTGAGCCGCACTCAGGCGGCAACCCGGTGCTCGGTGCGTACCGCGGTGGCCTCCGCGCGGGCGATGGGGCCGGCGGGGAGCGCGGCGACCGTGGCGCCGACGGCGACCGCCGCCCCGGCGAAGAGGAACGCCCACGGCACCCCGCCGGCGTGGTCGACGATCAGGCCGGCCACCGCGCCGCCGGCGGCGCTCGCCGCCACCGACATGGTGACCACCCAGGTGTACGCCTCGTTCAGCATGCCGGCCGGGGCGATCCGCCCGACCAGGGTGTTCTCCAGGGTCAGGGCGGGCGCGATGGTGGCGCCGCCGAGGATCAGCGCGACGCCCAGCGCCGTCGGGCCGGGCATCACCGCGAAGACGGCGAAGCTGGCGGCCACCGCGCCGAGCAGCCAGGCGAACTGGCGGGTCATGTTGGCCGGCGGCCGGCGTACGCCGAACCAGAAGCCGCCCGCGGCGCTGCCGATGCCCCAGACGGCCAGCAGCACGCCGGCGAGGCTCTCCGGGTCGTCGGCGGTGGCGTCGCCGGCGAAGGCCGGCACGATGACCCCGGCCGCGCCGAACGCGATGCCGAGGCTGGCGACGCAGAGCAGCAGCGCCGGGAAGCCGCCCACCCGCAGCGGGCCGAGACCCTTCGCGTGGTGCTCGCGGGGGTGTGGCCGCCAGCCGCGCATCACCCGGCCGAGGGCCACCGCGGCGGTGCCGACCAGGGTGACCACGGCGGCGCCGACGAGCGCGGCGGCGGCGTCGGCGGCCAGCACGAACGCGGCCACCAGCAGCGGGCCGAGCACGAAGACGATCTCGAAGAGCGAGGTCTCCGCGGCGAGCGCGGTGTTGCGCAGGTGGTACCGGCCGGAGGTCGGGCCGGTGAGGTCGTTCCAGGCGCCCCGGATGGCGGCGGTCAGCGGCGGGTAGGTGGCGCCGGCGACCCCGGCGGCCAGGTAGATCAGGCCCAGGTTGCCGGCCTCGGACCGGCTGGCCCCGAGCAGCCCGAAGAGCGCGAGGGGGTGGGCGACGGCGGTGGCCAGCAGTACGGGGGTGGGGCCGACCCGGTCGGCGACCCGCCCGGCGACCGGGCTGAGCGCGGCGCCGCAGAGCGCGTAGAAGCCCCCGGCGACCGCGGCGAGGGCGTACCGCCCGGTCACCTGCTCGACGACGAGCAGCAGCGCCAGCGGGGTCATGCCGATCCCGAGCCGGCCGATGATGCCGAGGATCAGCAGCATCGGCGCGCCGGGGATCCGCCAGACGCCCAGGTACTGGCGCAGTGCGGCCACGGTCGACCTCCGACGGATGTAATGGGTGAGAGACGTTTCGACCCTAACGCCGGGCAGGACGGGAGGGAACCGGTTTGTGCCTCGACACACGACTCCGCCCGCGTCCGGACCGGACGCGGGCGGAGGTTGTCGGCGTGGGTCAGCGCTGGAACTGCACCGGACCGCTGTTGGCGGCCATCTGCTCCAGCCGGGCGACCCGCTCCTCCATCCTGGGGTGGGTGGAGAAGAGCGCCGCGATGCCGCCGCCCCGCTTGAACGGGTTGTCGATCATCAGGTGGGCGGTGCTGGTCAGCTGCCCCTGCGCCGGCAGCGGCCGCGCCTGGGTGCCCATGTGGATCTTCCGGAGCGCGCTCGCCAGGGCCAGCGGGTCCCGGCTCAGCGCCGCACCCGACTGGTCGGCCTGGAACTCCCGGCTCCGGCTGATGGCCAGCTGGATGATGGTTGCCGCGATCGGGCCGAGGATCAGGGTGAGCAGCAGCACGGCCGGGTTCGGGCCGTCCTCGTCGTCCGAGGAGCCCAGCGGGATGAACCAGGCGATGTTCGCCAGGAAGGTGATGATTCCGGCCAGCCCGGCCGCCACGCTGGAGATCAGGATGTCCCGGTTGTAGACGTGCGACAGCTCGTGTCCGATCACCCCGCGCAGCTCGCGGTAGTCGAGGATCTCGGTGATGCCCTGGGTCACGCAGACCGCCGCGTGCTGCGGGTTTCGTCCCGTGGCGAACGCGTTCGGCTGCGCGGTCGGGCTGACGTACAGGCGGGGCATCGGCTGCCGCGCCTCGGTGGCCAGCTCACGCACCATCCGGTACAGCTCAGGGAACTCTGCCTCGCTGACCGGTTGCGCCCGCATCGAGCGCAGCGCGAGCTTGTCGGAGTAGAAGTAGGTCACGCCGTTCATCAGCAACGAGGCGACGACGGCGAAGACGAGGCCGCCGCTCCCGCCGAACCAGTAGCCGACCGCGAGGATCAGCGAGGTCAACAGGCCGAGCAGCGCTGCGGTCTTCAGACGGTTGTGATGCACGATCGCTCCTTCGGTGCGCGGACCCGCACAGGAATCCGCTGACCGGTTCAACAACCCGGTACCCGTCAACCATCCTGCTCATGACTGAGAGTTGCCTGAAAAAGGCTGTGCGCCGGCTGCGCCGGATCAGCGGGCGACCAGGTCCAACAGGAGTTGCGGGGCGAAACCGACCACCACGGCCACCAGGGTCGCGACCGCCAGGGCCAGCCCGACGCTCGTCGCCGGGCGGGCGCCGGCCGGTCGGTCCGCCCCGGCGGGGCGGGCGGCGGCGTCCGGGGCGGCCCAGAGGCCGGCGGCGAGGCGCAGGTAGTAGGCGAGGCCGAGCACCGCGTTGACCGCCACCACCAGGGCGAGCCAGCCGGCGTGGCCGTCCAGCAGCGACCGGACCACCGTCACCTTGGCGAACAGCCCGGCCAGCCCCGGCGGCAGCCCGGCCAGCCCGATCAGCGCGAGCGCGAACGCGCCCCCGACCCACGGGTGCCGGCGGGCCGCCCCGCGCAGGTCGTCCAGGGTGCCGCCGTCGGCGTCCGCCGG
>NZ_JAEVHJ010000104.1:0-20539 GCF_016802855.1 Micromonospora sp. ATA51
GCCGGACTGGTCTCCGACCGCTGCGCCGAACGGTAGGCAAACCACCAAACCGAACCAGGCATACAAGCACTGCCGGGTCCTAATCGTGCACGACCTCGTAAGTAACTTGCCATTCCCGCTGGCCGACTCGTCTGGCCGTCGCGCGCGGCGCTCAGCGCGATCCGCCATCCGCGCGCCGCACGGACAACCGGCCCCGCCACCCGTTGTCTGCCGCAACGTGGAACAAGGTGACCAAGGCACCAGCGGCGCGATCCGGACCCGTTCAGGCGCTACCAACCCCCGGCGGTCACGGCCATCCGCGCGCGACCCTCGCACACCTCTACAAGGGATAACCCTCGTCGGAGTCGGCGACGAGCGGGCGCGGCTAGATGACTGCTGGGCGACGGGGCGACGGACATCCGCTGCTGTCGGCGGCGGCCCCCTGATGGTCCGTCGTCCCGTCACCACACGCCGAAGGGCGGGGCGGCAAGGACGCTAGACCTGCCGACGCGGGAACCCCTTCGGGCGACATGGTGGGAGCGGCGGGCCCGGCACCACTTCCGCGCCCGCCGCTCCAACGCCCGTGACAGTACCGACCGGTGCCGTGCGCGGGCAGGCCGTTGGGCGTTTGTCACCCGGCCGTGACGTGCTGCGACGGGTGGCCGGCGGCGGCCGCTACGGGCCCGGAGGTACCTCCCGGGCCGTTCGCCGATTTGTGACTTATCGCCTCACCCATCTGGCATGCCCTGGTTGTCCTACTCGGCGACGATGAGTGCATGTCTGCATGGAACAACTGGTGGGGCCGGCTCGCCGCGGTCCTTGGTGCGGTCGTGCTCTCGTTGTTCGTGCCGGTCGCGGCTTGGGCGTCCACGGGGACCGGCGAGCGGGTGGTGGAGGCCGCCGGGCGCAGGCCGCGGGGCGGTGCGGGCCTGCTCTGCTGCCTGGTGGTTATCGCCGTGGTCGTGCTGCTGGTGCTGTGGCTGGTACGCCGCCGACGGGGCAGGCCGCGCTGACCCGGTCGGGCGGCAAGGCCAGGGCGAACATGACTGCCGTCGTCCGTCGTAGCCGTCGTACCACCGCAACCTCTCCCCAGCATGGTCGCCGGCCCCACGGTCGGCGGCCCCGGCGGCCCGCGTTAGCGGGACGGCGCGCCGGGGCGGGCGACCCCTGGCACTCTACTGATGCGACCGCTGTCACGCGGTGTAGCCGAGTTCGCTGAGCAGCGGCTCGGCCTGGCCGAGGACGTCGGCGAGATCCTGCTCGCAGGCCGTTTGCCGGCCGCCCTGGGGACGACGCCCACCCCGACCAGGCCGTAGCGCCCTCGCGTGCGCGCCCTGACTCGCTGCCCGGCAGGTGGGCCCGCACCAAGAGGCGACCCACGACAAAGGCAACACCACCGAGCAATACCATCGACGTTCGCCTATCAGTAAGGTGATCATCAAGCGCGACGCCCGCTGGACCGAACCGGACGCCCCGGAACACGCCGGACCGGACCGGACGTAGGGGATGCTCGTCGGACGAGCAGCCACCGAGCAGCCACACGTCCACAAGGGACGGACAAGCAACGAGCCTGACCCGCGTTTCCGCAGGTCAGGCTCGTTTGATCTTGTGCGCCCGAAGGGACTCGAACCCCTAACCTTCTGATCCGTAGTCCGATGCTCCGTATCCGCTGGTAGCAGGGTGACCGGGCACCGACCCGACGCTGAACCAGCGCACCGATTGTCGGTGTGTCAGATGATCTCTGCTGTGCTCGGAATGTGCTCGGTGAGTCGTGGGTACCGATGGGCGGCCGCGGTCACGGCCGGGCAGCGGTTGGCACGGGTCGGACCGGCGGGCATCGGTGTGCTCCATGTGTGCTCCGCTGGTCGGAGCAGCGGGCGGCTGGCGCCCGTGAGCACACGCGGGTACTCCTGGGTGCTCCTGGGCACCCGCTGGCAGGTAGGCTGGGCCATCGCGCCCTCGTAGCTCAGGGGATAGAGCATCGGTTTCCTAAACCGTGTGTCGCAGGTTCGAATCCTGCCGGGGGCACCTCGAAGATCAGGGAAAACGCTACCTGAGCTGGCAATACACACGGCGCTCGATTGGTTGGCGTGTGCAGCCGTAGGCCACTGAAAGCCGCCGTTTGTCGTAGGTCACGGAACATGCGCGGAATGGTCTTGAAGGCATCTGCCCAGGTCAGCCGGGGTGCCCGGGGGCAAGATCCGGAATGGCGACCATCATGCGGGCCAGGCAACGCCGGTCAACGCCTCGTCGATCCGGCCGTTGACGGTGGCCTCTTCCCCATCGATGCACGTGGCGTAGACCTTGAGCAGCACATCGACGGAGTGCCCGGCCCGCTCGGCGACCTCCGTTGCCGGAACGCCCGCGTTGAGCCACAACGAGACGGCACCGTGCCGCAGGTCGTACGGTCGACCAGCGAGCGGGGAGTCAACCTGACGCGGAGTCAAGGCCAGACGCCGCGCCTCATCCCAGACGCGAGAGTAGGTCGAGGCGGCAACGACGTTGCCCCGCTCGCTGCGGAACAGGCGACCGTCCTTGGCGGCACCGAACCGATCGATGTGCTCCCGCAGGATCTTCACCAGCGCGGGCGGGATCGGCACGCCGCGCGGCTCGTCCTCGGCCCGGTGCTTCAGCCCGCGATCGTCGTGGACCTGGCCGCTGTCGGTCCACCGCTTGCCCGCCTGGGGGCGACTCTTCGCCAACGTGAGCCGACCCCATCCCGTCTCGGGAAGGTCGTAGTCCCGCTCCCGGAGCCCCAGCGCTTCTCCGGGGCGGAGCGCGGCGAAGTACAGGCAGGCGCCGGCCGCCGAGCGCGGACAGTCGCCCGAGGTCGCGTACGCGGACGGACCCCGCCGGACGAAGCGCCCAGAACCTGTAAGCGAGATGTCGACTGCGGGCGGCGGCTGGATGAGCGGCTAACACCGAGACTCCAGGTTCGAGCCGAAGGGTCGGGCCCTTGCCTGCCTTGGCACACTGGCGGTGTGAGTTCGGGGATCCGGGTCCGGGTCGCGGTGCTGGCCGTCTGCATCCTGGTGGCCGCCGCGGTCGGTCTGTGGAAAGGCTGGGGGAGTGCGACCGTTGACCCGCCCTCGCCGCGCTCGGTATGTCAGCTCATCCGACCCGAGGTGTTCGACCTTCTCGTACCTGGGCGCGGGCCGCTGCAGGCCGAGGGCGAGGAGGGGAGTCGCCCCGGTACCCGCTCAAACACCTGTTCGACCGAGAGTGGGCCCACTGTCAATGGGGCACGTGCCTCGCTGTGGGTCGCGTTGGTTCGCCTCGGCCGGCACGACGGCCAGGGCCCGCAGTGCATCAAGCGTGACGGGTCGCTGTCGTGGGCCATCAACCGCACCAACCACCGGGTCGCACTCGGCGACGGCGCTTCCTACTTCGTTTCGGGGGACCGCGACACCGGCCGGGTCATCCACTTCACCGCCTGTCTCGGCACCTATCTCGTCTACGTGGGGTACGAGGCTGTCGGTGCTACCGACGCATCCATCGTCGAATCGGCTTCCACCGTGGTCCAGGAGGTGCTGTCGCAACTATGATGTGGCCTCCCCCTCCCTGGGCACTCGGCGTCGAGACCCTGCCACCCGGCCGTCCCGTTGACCGCCGGGTACTTCTGCGGGAATTGCTGTTCGGTCTGGCGGCCCTGTCGCTCGTCATAGCCGTCGGGTTCCTCGGCTGGCACCTTGCCCGGCTCGCGGCGCCCACCGTTGTGCGGTGGCAGATCGAACGTACCGATTCGACGAATCAAGCCCCTCCACTGCCCCACCTGCCGCCGTCTCCGTTCGCGCAATGACTCCCGCTGTTGCCGTGCAGGACGTCCAGCCGCACGGGCAAGACCGATTTCGGGGTAGCGATGCATCCATCGTCCTGTGACACTGTCTCGGCGATCCGGCGGGCGCTCGTCACTTCCTCGCCGGTCACAGCCATCGGTCTTCACGGGGAAGGTTCGATGACCAACAACAGCTCCTTTTTCGGCCCTGCTCAGGGTCCGGCCCGCAGGGCCGCGTTGCGCTTGGCCGTGGCCTGCGCCGCCTTGCTGCTGCCCCTTACCGCAGCCACCACGGCGGACGCAAAGCCCCGCGCCACCACCACCGTCGGCCTCCCATCCGGAGCGACGGCGACGTGGGGGTTGGAGGCGTATCCAGGGATAACTCAGGCGCAGGGGCTCGCCGACCGGCAGCCCGCAGTCGGCGGCGACACCCCGCTGACCGGCTCGAACATCGCCTGGCAGGACGACGCCCGGTTCGTCGGTGGCCAGACGGTGGGCTTTGACGGCACATCGTCGTACCTGTCGGCGTCGCCCTCGACCCTGAACACGGCGGGGACCTTCTCTCTCGCGGCCTGGGTGCGGCTCACCGACACCTCGGTCAGCTGGGTCTTCACCAGTAAGGCCAGCGCCGGCCAGGCCACCGTCTCGGTCGGCTACGACAAGGCCAGCAACCGGTGGCAGGTCCAAATGCCGTCCAAGACCGGCAAGGGCGGCAAGTTGTCCATCGCCCGGTCGAGCTCGACGCCCCAGGTCGGGCTCTGGACCCACCTGGCAGTGGTGCACGACGCCACCGCACGGACGCTCACCCTGTGGGTGGACGGGGTGGCTGAGGCGACGGTGAGCAACGTGACCGCTGTCAACGACCCGTCCGGCGAGTTCCGGCTGGGCCGCGGTGACACCTCCTGGTGGCGGGGCAACCTGGCCGACGTCCGGGTGTACGACCGGGTGCTGGTCGGCCAGGACTTCACCGGCTGGCTCGCCGACGACCCGGCCTCCGGAGGGTTCAATGAGCCGGGTCTGCTGCGGCCATGGCAGGTCGGGGGGTGGAACTTCGAGGCGGCTACCCCGTGCTACGAGGAGAACCTCGACCCGACCCTCTGCTCCGCACCGGACGTCACCGCCTTTGGACGCCAGCTCGCCCTCACGCAGGGCAGCTTTATCGACGCCGGCCACCGGGACCTGGCCCTCACTCTCGACGACACCCATTGGATTGACGACCCGTCCGACCCGCACTACGGCGAGGCGACCCGGGAGTACGCCCGCACCCAGCACAACGTGGGCGAGGACTGGAACCCGGTCTGGCAGGACGGGCCGGTGCTCCGCACCGACCAGTCCTTCACGGTGGCGACCTGGGTGCGGCTCGACCCGGCGCGCGGCGCTCAGACGGTCATCTCGCAGGACGACGCCGACCGCAGTGCCTTCCGGCTTGGGTACGAGCCGGCCAACGGCGGGCAGTGGGTGTTCGGGGTGGCCGCCGGGGCGGATGACTCCGCGACCACCTATGCGACCGCGCCGGCGACCGGCGTCGACCAGTGGCATCACCTTGTCGCGGTCCTCGACGCCACGCACCGGCAGGCCCGGCTCTATGTCGACGGGACCTTGGCCGAGACGGTCGGACTGAACGCCGCCTGGCAGCCCCGACAGGCGCCGGGTGCGATGCTGGTCGGGCGGTCGACCACGCCGGCGGGACCGGACGGATGGCTGTACGGGCAGGTCGATGACCTCGGCGTGTACCAGGGCATGCTGAGCGACGCCGACGTGCAGCGCATCTTCACCGAGCAGAAGGTCTGAAGCGACGCCTGAAGACCGTTGCCGGGCCTGGCGCGGAAGCTCCCTCAGGGTTGCGTTCCGCGCCAGGTCCCGCACTATGACCAGCTAGGCCGCCAGCGAGAAGCCAACAACGTGCGACAACCAACCGCTGCTACAGGACAGCTCAGCCCTTGACTCCAACGCCAGTCGCCGACATTGATCGGCAGACGGTCACGGGATGAAGCCACCTTTGCAGTGCAGGGCCCAGCGACGCGGCGAAGCTGGCCGCCGACAGCAGAGGCGACAGCAACCGCGCCGGACGAGAGTGCCCGTCGGCAGCCGAGTAGGGATTGACGCCCGAGGTTGCGAACATGCCCGGACGATGCCGGACGACCTGCACAGCGCTTGTAAGCGAGACGTCCGGCCACGGACATGCGCCGCATCCCCGCCAAAGCCGCGTCGCGACGCGCGGCTCAACCCTCGCTTGCCGTTGGGAGGGTCTTCACGATCGCCGTAGCTAGGGATGTCGCCTTTTCCTGAGCCATGGCGGTGACCTCGGCTGCGGTGTTCACCTTGCGCGGCCAGAAAGTGAGCGCCTCGATGCTGATCAGCAGCCGGCCGTGCGCGAGAATCAGCCGCGCATCGCCGGGCAGGAATGGCATTCCGTCTGCGGATTCCGGGTCCACTCGGCTCACCGTCGCCGTGGTCAGCCGCGCGCTCGTCGACTCGATGGTCACCGTGCGTGCGCCCCACCGGGCAGTCGCCAACCCGATGCTGAGGCGGAAAGCCTCCCTCGGGCACCGTACGGTGCGCGCCGCACGTGCGGCCGCGACGGCCGCGGAGGCATCGGGCAGACTAATCACCGTGACGTCCAGAAGGGTCATCGGGGGCTGGACGTCGATGAAGATCCCCACGGGGTTGACCTCGAGGCCGGCGCCCCACACCTGATCGAACTCCAACCCGCCCACCTTCGACCGGTCGTGGTCGGCGATGAGCAGGTCGCAGGGTCCGTACCGCTCGCCGACCTCGATCTCGCGCTCCCGGATGTCGTCACCGACACCGGCCTGCTCGACCAGCCCGCGAATGGTCGCCATCAGGGCCTCGGGCTCGTTGGGCGATGCCGACGGCGCGGGGTTCACCGACGGCGGTGGGGGTGGTGGCGGGACGGCCTGTTTCACGCAGCCGGCAAGTCCCGCTACCACCAGCACGCCCGCGACAAACGCTCCGCCGCGCATCCGATCAACCACACTCATTGATCCCCCGCTTCCATTCGGGGCGCAGCATACTGTTCGTCGCGTCCGGCGGCTGCCCGTGCCGTTTCGCGGCGAAGGTTCCACCGTGTGGGTCGCGAGGGCCGCTACCGCCACCGCGCCTGGAACCCATAGATCCAGGGCCGAGAAGACAAGATCCGGAACATCGTGCGGAATGGTCAAGGCCGCCGCTGGTGAAGGGTCGGGCGAATGCCCTGGTAAGAGGCCGGATCGTCCGGCAAGCGCACCTGCCTTCCTAAACCGTGTGTCGCAGGTTCGAATCCTGCCGGGGGCACCAGGCCAGACCCTTGATCAACGATCAGGGACCGGATACTTCCGCGCGAGCACCCTGGTCGGCCAGGGGGTCGATCGGCCGGCCTCGCCGCATCCGCCGCCGTGTTGCTGGCTGGCTGTACTGTGGTCACCGGCACCGCTGACTCTCCGTTCGACGGCGATGTCGGCAATTCGAAGAGCTGCCCGCACCGCACCGCTTACTGCCCGGCCGAGGGTGCTGGCGTGGGTTGGCCAGGACGCCCCTCGCTGTCGCCGTCCGAAAGTTCCGCCTCGAAGTGTCCAAGGCCGCTCCTGACACCGCCGGCGGGGACTGGCAGTACCAGGTGGTGGAGGTCGCGACCGGCGCCGTCGTCCTGCCGCCTCCTCGGCCCGCCATGATCGGTGGCATCGGTGTTCTTGCGGCCTGGGACCAGAACACGCCCGACACGGTATGGGTCACTGAGCCGAAGCTGACCCGTTGGCGTGTCGACCCCGAGGGCACCGGGAGGTGGCTCAGCGAGCACCCCTCGTCCTGCGAGGAGCTACCGGCGGTGGTCGCTGCCTCGCTCGCCAGCCTGCTGGATGGCTCGTAGGCGGAACCCGCGGTTCTCCCTCGATCAACGATCATTCCTCCCCTCCGGGAGCTCCGCGCCCACTGTGGCGGTCCAGGCCCGTCCGGGTGAGGGGCCACGGCGAGGCGCGTCACCGTCGGGCAACCCGGCCGCCGGGCCGGAATCGCCGATCCGGATACGGGCCACCGCGGCGGCACCGATAATCCTCGAGGGTGCGGCGCCCGGAAGGCCGTACGCCGGCGGCTGGCGCGCAAACGCGGCGCCGGCGTCGCCCGCGGCCGGGTGTGACGGGCGGCGGGAGGCCGGGCATGACGATCGGAGGCAGCACCGAGCTGGTGCGCCGGCCGAGCGGGTCGACCCGGGCGACCCTGCTGGAGCTGCTTTTCGACGTCGTCTTCGTGGCCGCATTGGCGCTGACCTCGATGCTGATCGTCGAGCGGGACTCGTGGGCCGGCGTCGGACAGGTCGTGGTCATTCTGATGGCCATCTGGTGGACCTGGTCGATCACCTCGACCACCACCGACTTCTACGACCCGGACCAGCGTCCGATCCAGACCATCCTGATGGTGACCATGCTGGGTGCCGTGCTGACTGCGGCGGCGCTGGCCTCCGACGCGCACGCGCTGGTCTTCGCCGCCGGGTACGTGACCCCGCACCTGGTGCGGGGTCTGGTGCTGGTGAGCGTGTTGCACCAGCACCGGCATCAGGCCGAACGGCGTGCGGCGCGCTTCCTCTTCTGGTTCCTGGTCTCCGGCGTCTTCTGGATCGTCGGGGCCATGCTGCCGGACGCGCCGCGATGGGCGCTCTGGGCCGTCGCGGTGACGATCGACTACGTCGCGGCGGCGGCGCGCTACCCCACACCCTTGCTGGGCCGGGTACCGGTCGGACAGTACGAGAGGACGACCGAGCACCTGGGCGAGCGGTACCAGCAGTTCGTCATCCTGGCGCTCGGCGACATCATCCTGGTGCCGACCCTGGAGATCAGCACCGCGGACTTCACCCGCGCACGGCTGGCCGCCTTCCTGGCCGCCTTCGTCACCATGCTGCTGTTCTGGCAGATCTACGTCCTGGGGGCCGGTTCCATCGTTCGGACGACGTCCGCGCAGCTGCTTCGGCGGGCGACACGGCTGGCCCCGTACACCCACCTGGTCATGGTGGCCGGCGTCGTCTGCACCGCCGCCGGTTTCGACCTGGTCATCGACCGGCCCACCGGCGACACACCGGCGCGCTGGACCGCCCTGATCTTGGGCGGGCCTGCGCTGTTCCTGCTCGGGCGCACCCTGTTCACCTACCGGATCCTCGGCATGGTTCCCTGGCACCGGGTGCTCTGGCTGCTGGTGCTGGCGGTTGCGGCACCGTGGGTGGGCGGCTGGCCCCCGGTGCTGGTGACCACCCTCGTCGTGCTGGTGTTGGCCGGGGTGGTGGTCGGGGACGCCATGGGCGGGCGGTTGACCCGGCCCATGCTGCGGGGGCGCCCCGGCTGACCGTGGAGGTGGCGGACCACCCCGCGGGCATCGGGTGGCGGAACGCGGGATGCCGGCCGACGGGTGGCTGTTACCCTCCGTCGAGGAGCGCGGAGCGTGACGAAGGGGCCTCGCGGGTCCCGGAACGTCACCGTCGGTACCCTGCTAGTCCTGGCCTGCCCGCGACGACATGGTGGTACTTGATGAACGATCTTCGAGTGGTGGCGTTCGACCTGGACGACACCCTGGCTGTCTCCAAGTCCCAGATCGATCGTCGCATGGCGGAGCTGCTCGGCCACCTGCTGACCGAGGTCGACGTGCTCATCATCTCCGGCGGGCGGTTCGAGCAGTTCGAGTCGCAGGTGCTCGCGCACCTCGACCTCACCGACGAGCAGCGGCTCCGGCTGCACCTGATGCCCACCTGCGGCACCCGCTACTACCGCTGGCAGGACTCGGCGTGGCGGCTGGTCTATGCGGAGGACCTGAACCCCGAGGTCAAGGCCCGGGTCATCGAGGTGCTGACCGAGTCCGCCAAGGCGCTGGGCCTCTGGGAGACGAAGACCTGGGGTGACGTCATCGAGGACCGGGGCAGCCAGATCACCTTCTCCGCGCTGGGCCAGTCCGCGCCCCCGGCGGAGAAGTACGGCTGGGACCCGGACGGCGGCAAGAAGAAGCGGCTCCGGGACGCCGTCGCCGAGCAGCTTCCCGACCTGGAGGTACGCGGCGGCGGCTCGACGTCGATCGACGTCACCCGCAAGGGCGTGGACAAGGCGTACGGCATGCGGAAGCTGCTGGAGTGCCTGGACCTGAAGATCGACAACGTGCTCTTCGTCGGCGACCGGCTGGACGTGGGCGGCAACGACTACCCGGTCAAGGCGATGGGCATCCGGTGCTTCGCCGTCACCTGCTGGGAGGAGACCGCCGACTACGTGGGGGCCCTGGTCGACGACCTGGTCAAGCAGCGCGTGGAACGCGCGTAGCCGCTGAACGCGCAGCGCCGCCCCGGATCAGGGATCCGGGGCGGCGGTGTTTGCGGCGTCAGAGTGCGGCGCGGATCGCTTCGGCGAGCGTCGTCGGCGTACGGCCGAGCAGTTTCGCCAGGTCGTCCCCGACCTCCAGGTCGCCCTGGGCGAGCCCCCGGTCGCCGTCGGCGAGCAAGGCCGCGTACCCCTCGGGCACGCCGGCCGCGACCAGCAGCTCGGTGTACTTGTCCACCGGCAGGTCGAGGTACGAGACCGTGGTACCGGTCTGCCGGGAGATCTCGGCGGCCAGGGCGGTCATCGTGAAGGGGGTGCCGCCCAGCTCGTACACCCGGTTGGTGTGGCCCTCGGTGGTGAGCACCACGGCGGCGGCCTCGGCGTAGTCGGCGCGGGTGGCGGCGCTGACCCGGCCGTCGTCCGCCGCGCCCGCGACGCCGTGCTGGAGGTACGCCGGGAGCTGGGGGGTGTAGTTCTCCAGGTACCAGCTGTTGCGCAGGAACACGTACGGCAGGCCGGCGTCCTTGATCAGCTGCTCGGTCGCCTTGTGCTCGGCGGCGAGCACCAGCCTGGAGGTGTCGGCCTTCGCGATGCTGGTGTAGACCACCTGCTTGACGCCGGCCTGCTTGGCGGCGGTGACCACGTTGCCGTGCTGCACGACGCGGCGGCCGACCTCGCTGCCGGAGACGAACATCAGCTGGTCGGCGCCCGCGAAGGCGGCCTGGAGCGACTCGGCGTCGTCGTAGTCGGCCAACTGGGTGACCACCCCGCGCCCGCCCAGGTCGGCCAGTCGGTCGGTGTCGCGGCCGACGGCCACGATCTGGTGGGCCGGTACGCCCCGGCTGAGCAGCGACTCGATGATCAGCGGCCGAGCTGGCCGGTGGCGCCGGTGACGACGATGGACATGGGTACTCCCTGCGGTTGCGATGAGAACTTCTTCCCACCGGAACGGGAAACACCGCAGGCATACTTCCCGTTGGAGAGTAGGCACCTCAAAGTTCGGTACGCACCGAAAGAGAGTAATGGCGTGAACCCGGATCTCTTCAACCGGAACTGCGGCAGCCGGAAGGTCATCGACCGGATCGGCGACCGCTGGAGTGTCCTCCTCGTCCTCGCTCTCGCCGACGGCGACAAGCGCTACGGCGAACTGGCCGAGCGGGTCGACGGGATCAGCCAGAAGATGCTCACCCAGACCCTGCGCGGCCTGGAGCGCGACGGCCTGGTCACCCGCACGGTGCACGCCACCGTCCCGCCCCGGGTGGACTACGCGCTGACCGACCTGGGCCGCAGCGTGCTCGACCTGGTGGCCGGCCTGGAGGACTGGGCCACCACCCACCTGGCCGAGGTGGAGGCCGCCCGGGCCCGCTACGACGCCCGCTGAAGTTCCGGAACCGGCGCGGTCTGGCGCGGCCGGGGCCGACGGGGTAGAAACAGGACGTCCCGGCCAAGAGAGCGCTCTCCACGCTCCGGCCGATCCCGTACCCCACCGACAGGCAGGCAGATGAGACCACTCGACCCCTCCCGCCGCCGTTTCCTCACCCTCACCGCGGCTTCGGCGGCGTCCCTCACCGCCCTCGGACTCCCGGCACTGCCGGCCGCGGCCGCCCCCACCGGCAGCGACCACGACGCGGAGCCCGACTTCGGCCCGAACGTCTTCGTGTACGACCCGTCGACCCCGACCACGGAGATCCAGTCCACCCTGGACCGGCTCTTCGCCGCGCAGGAGCACAACGAGATGGGCGCCGACCGGTACGCCGTGCTCTTCAAGCCCGGCCGGTACGAGGTCAACGCCAAGCTGGGCTACTACACCACCGTGGCCGGCCTCGGCGCTCACCCCGACGACGTCGAGATCCACGGCGCGGTACGGGTCGTCGGCCAGCCCGACCCCAACTCACCGGCCGGCATCTCCGCCCTGACCAACTTCTGGCGTTCGGCCGAGAACCTCTCCGTCACGCCCACCGACTGGTCGAACCAGTGGGCGGTCTCCCAGGCCTCCCCGATGCGCCGCGTCCACATCAAGGGCATCCTCTGGCTGGAGCCCGGCAACGGCGGCTACTCCAGCGGCGGCTACATCGCCGACTCCAAGGTGGACGGCATCACCATCAACGGCTCCCAGCAGCAGTGGCTGACCCGGGACAGCGAACTCGGCGGCGACTGGACCAACGGGGTGTGGAACCAGGTCTTCTCCGGGGTGCTCGGCGCGCCCGCGCAGGGCTTCCCGAACCCGCCGTACACCACCCTGCCGGCCAGCCCGGTCACCCGGGAGAAGCCGTACCTCTTCGTCGACGCCGCCGGCGGCTGGCGGGTGGCCGTACCCGGGCTGCGGCACGACACCGCGGGCACCACCTGGGGCGCGGGTGCCGGGTCGGTGCCCTCGCTGCCGCTGTGCGACTTCTACATCGCCAAGCCCACCGATTCCGCCCAGCGGATCAACCAGGAACTGGCCCGCGGGCGGCACCTGCTGCTCACGCCGGGCGTCTACCAGCTGGACCGGGCGCTGCGGGTCAAGCGACCGGACACCGTCGTGCTCGGCCTCGGCATGCCGAGCCTCGCCCCGACCACCGGCGACGCCGCCCTGCGGATCGAGGATGTGGACGGCGTACGGATCGCCGGCCTGCTGGTCGACGCCGGGCCGGAGGAGTCCGAGGTGCTGGTCGAGGTCGGCAGGTGGCACAGCCACCGCAGCCACGCGACCAACCCGATCTCGCTGCAGGACGTGTTCTTCCGGATCGGCGGCCCCCGCGTCGGCCGGGCGGTGACCAGCCTGGTGGTCAACAGCCGGCACACCATCGTCGACAACATCTGGGCCTGGCGCGGCGACCACGGCAAGGACGGCACCATCGGCTGGACCACCAACACCGCCGACACCGGCGTGGTGGTCAACGGCGACGACGTGACCGCCTACGGGCTCTTCGTCGAGCACTATCAGCGCTACCAGACGATCTGGAACGGCGAGCGCGGGCGCACCGTGTTCTACCAGAGCGAGCTGCCCTACGACCCGCCGAGCCAGGCCGCGTGGAGCAGCCCGACCGGGCGGGGCTGGGCGTCGTACAAGGTCGCCGACCAGGTGCGCCAGCACGAGGCGTGGGGGCTCGGCGTCTACTCCTACTTCAACCAGGAGGTCGACATCCGCTGCGACCGGGCGATCGAGGCCCCACGCCGGGCGGGCGTGCGGTTCCATGACGCGATCACCGTCTTCCTCGACGGAGACGGCGGGATCGAGCGCACGATCAACGAGGCGGGCACCCCGGTCGTCGGCTCGTACGGCACCAGCCCGGTGGTCAGTTACCCGTGACGTGAGGGCGGGCGCGGAGTGCCGGTGATGTAACAAGAATTCGCCGGAACACGCTGCGCCCGCCACGCGGTGCGAAGGGCCCCCGCCCGTCATGGGCTCGGGTATATATCGAGGATCGGCGTTTCGTGGCCACCCGGTAAGGGGTGACGGACGCGATCGAGGGGGCGCGTCCGCCGCCGGCCGCCGCCGACGCCTCGACCACCTGCTCCAGCGATCCGGGAGGGCCCATCGCGTCGTTCCGCACTGCTCGCCGCACGGACCAGCACGGCCGTCGCGCCGTCCCGGCCGGTGCCACGCGGGTCGCGCGCCGTCAGACGGGCAGTTGCTCCGCGCGGCTGAGCACCCGGTCGATCAGGCCGTACTCGCGGGCCTGATCGGCGGTGAACCAGCGGTCCCGGTCCCAGTCCCGCTGGATCTCGTCCAGCGTCCGCCCGCTGTGCTCGGCGATCAGCTGCTGCATGGTGCGCTTGACGTGCAGCATGTTCTCCGCCTGGATGGTGATGTCCGCGGCGGTGCCGCCCATCCCGCCCGAGGGCTGGTGCATCATGATCCGCGAGTGGGGGAGCGCGAACCGCTTTCCGGCCGCGCCCGCGCAGAGCAGGAACTGCCCCATCGAACCGGCGAGCCCGAGCGCCAGGGTGGCCACGTCGTTCTTCACGTAGCGCATGGTGTCGTAGACGGCCATCCCGGCGCTCACCGAGCCGCCCGGCGAGTTGATGTAGAGGAAGATGTCCCGCTTCGGGTCCTCGGCGGCCAGCAGCAGGATCTGCCCGCAGATCTGGTTCGCCGACTCGTCGGTGACCTCGGTGCCGACGAAGATGATCCGTTCCCTGAGCAGCCGCTCGAAGACATGGTCACCGAAGGACGGCTGTCCGCCGTCCAGCATCCACACGCCGTACCCCATGATCTGACCGCCCTCCGCGCCGCCGGCGGGCGACGGATCGCCCGGGGAACCGGCGATCTCCAGCCTCCGGCGGCCCGACGCCGGGGCCCAGCGATTCTGCCCGGGGCAGATCGGCCGTGGGCAGAACCGGGCCGGCCTAACCGGCGGTCAGCCGCCGCCGCCGCCCGGGCCCGCCTGCGGGCCAGCACTCCCGAGGTACGCGGCCGGGGGCGCCCGGCCGGCACGGAGGCGATCAACCGGACCCGCAGGCCCGCACCGCCGACCGTCGACCCGACGTGCCCGGTCGGGCCGCCCGCGAACAGTCCGCCGCCGACGTGCGGCGAGCGCTCGTAGGTGCCGGCGATGCCGAGGTGCCGGATGCCGTGCGCCGCGCCCACGGACGACGTCGGCCCGTCCGGGTGCGGCACCTCGGGGTGGAACCCGATCCGCAGCCGGGGGCCGGCGTCGTGGCGGACCACCGGCACCCGGTCGAGTCGGGCCAGGCCCGTCCCGGACGTGGCCGGGACCCGGCGCTCGACCCGGCGCAGCTCGTCCCGGGCCTCCTCGAGCAGGTCGGAGAGGTTGATCCCGAGCGCCCGGCAGATCGCCGCCAGCACCTCCGAGGAGGCCTCCTTGCGGCCGCGTTCCACCTCGGAGAGGTAGGGCAGCGACACCCCGGCCGCCAGGGCCACCTCGCGCAGCGTGCGGCCCTGCCGCAGCCGCACCCGGCGCAGCACCCCGCCGATCACCCGTCGCAGCAACGACATGCGGGCCTCCTCGCGGTCGTCATCCCGGGACTCCCCCATCATGCCCGCTGGTCGGCGTCGGCGACGGCCCGGCCGGTCCGGCTTCCCTTCCGGCCCGCCCGGACATCGATGCCGGCCACCCGACAGGCCCGCCGAGGTCGTACCCGCTATGTTGTGCACGTGCGAGCGACTGTGGCGGGGCAGGACCGACGGTGATCCATTTTCCCGCGCAACGGCGGGGGCCGCTGAGCGCGCTCAGCCTGCGCCTGCTCGCCGCCCTGGGCCTGGTCTTCGCCGTGGTCGCCGCGGTCTACCTGGACCGGGACGGCTACCGCGACGTCAACGAGGACGGGCTCACCCTCCTCGACTGCTTCTACTACGCGGTGGTCTCGCTCTCCACCACGGGATACGGCGACATCACCCCGGCGGCGCCGTCGGCGCGCCTGATCAACGTCCTGTTCGTCACCCCGGCCCGGGTGCTCTTCCTGATCATCCTGGTCGGCACCACCCTGGAAGTCCTGACCGAGCAGTACCGGACCGGCCGTCGCCTGTCGCGGTGGAGGAGGACCGTGAAGGACCACGTCATCATCTGCGGCTACGGCACCAAGGGCCGCAGCGCCGTCTCCGCCCTGCTGGAGAACGGGCTGGACCGCTCCCGGATCGTGGTGGTGGAACGCAGCGGCCCGGCCCTGCGGCAGGCCACCTCGGCCGGGCTGGTCGCCATCGAGGGCTCCGCCACCCGCTCGTCGGTGCTGGAGGAGGCGCACATCCGGACCGCCAAGTCGGTGATCATCGCGACCGACAGCGACGACGCCTCGGTGCTGGTGGCGCTGACCGTCCGGCAGCTCACCGCCGGCCAGGTCCGGATCATCGCGGCGGTCCGCGAGGCCGAGAACGCGCCGCTGCTCAAGCAGAGCGGCGCCCACCACGTGATCGTCTCCTCGGCCACCGCCGGCCGGTTGCTCGGCCTCTCCACCTCCGCCCCGCCGCTGATCGACGTGGTGGAGGACCTGCTCACCCCGGGGCAGGGCATGGCGCTGGCCATGCGCTCCGCCGAGCGCAACGAGGTGGGCCGGTCCCCGCGCGAGCTGGAGTCCCTGGTCATCGCCCTGGTCCGGCGGGGCAAGGTGGTCACGTTGAACGACCGGGCCGCCGCGGTGATCGAGACCGGCGACATGCTGGTCCACGTCCGCGACGACCGCCCCCAGGCCGCGACCTCCGCCCACTGACCGACGAAGAAGGAGGCCGTTCCCCGAGCGGGGAGCGGCCTCCTTCTTACGTGGCGCCGTCAGCGGGTCAGAGAATGGTCCAGGTGTCGCCGCTGCCGAGCAGGCCGGCGAGCTGCTGCTCCGGGGTCTCGCTGACCTTGGCCTTCGCCGTGGCGACCTGCTCCTGCACCGCGCTGTCGTAGGACGGGCGGTCGACCGAGCGGAACACGCCGATCGGAGTGTTCCGCAGGTCCAGCCCAGGCAGCCGGGACAGCGCGAAGGCGTACGCCGGGTCGCTGACCGTCGCGTCGTGCACGACGATCTCCTCGGGGCGTACCGACGCGGTCTCCCGCACCTCCAGGCCGAAGCCGCCCGGCGGGTGGACCACGCAGAACTGCCCGTCGCGCCCACCGACCTGGCTGTTCGGCTTGCCAGCTGCGCCGAAGATGATCGGCTGCCCGTGCTCCAGCCGGATCAGGTAGTCGTCCCGGGTGCCCGGCTCCTTGAGCTGGTCGAACGCGCCGTCGTTGAAGATGTTGCAGTTCTGGTAGATCTCCACGAAGGCCGAGCCCTCGTGCTCGGCGGCGGCCCGCAGCACCGACTGGAGGTGCTTGCGGTCGGAGTCGATGGTGCGGCCGACGAAGGTGGCCTCCGCGCCGAGCGCCAGCGACAGCGGGTTGAACGGGGCGTCCGCCGAGCCGACCGGGGTCGACTTGGTGATCTTGCCGACCTCGGAGGTCGGCGAGTACTGCCCCTTGGTCAGGCCGTAGATCCGGTTGTTGAAGAGCAGGATCTTCAGGTTGACGTTGCGGCGCAGCGCGTGGATCAGGTGGTTGCCGCCGATGGAGAGCGCATCGCCGTCACCGGTGACCACCCAGACCGACAGGTCCGGGCGGGACACCGACAGGCCGGTGGCGATCGCCGGGGCGCGGCCGTGGATCGAGTGCATCCCGTACGTGTTCATGTAGTACGGGAAGCGCGACGAGCAGCCGATCCCGGAGACGAAGACGATGTTCTCCCGGGGGATGTTCAGCTCCGGCATGAACTGCTGGACGGCGGCCAGGATCGCGTAGTCGCCGCAGCCGGGGCACCAGCGCACCTCCTGGTCGGACTTGAAGTCCTTGGCGGTGAGCTTGAGGGCGAGGGGCTCAGACATTCTTCAGGACCTCTTCCAGCATCGTCTCCAGCTCGGCGGCCGTGAACGGCAGGCCGCGGACCTGGTTGTAGCCGATCGCGTCGACCAGGTACTTCGCCCGGATCACGTGGGCGAGCTGGCCGAGGTTCATCTCGGGGATGACGACCCGGTCGTAGGCGCGCAGCACCTCGCCGAGGTTGGCCGGCATCGGGGCCAGGTGGCGCAGGTGCGCCTGGGCGATGGAGAGGCCGCGCTGCCGCAGGCCCCGGCACGCCGCCCCGATCGGCCCGTACGTCGAGCCCCAGCCGAGCACCAGCACCCGGGCGTCGCCGTCCGGGTCCTCCACCTCGATGTCCGGCACCGGGATCGTCTCGATCCGCGCCGCCCGGGTCCGCACCATGAAGTCGTGGTTCGCCGGGTCGTACGAGATGTCACCGGTCTTGTCGGCCTTCTCCAGACCGCCGATCCGGTGCTCCAGGCCCGGCGTGCCCGGGATGGCCCACGGCCGGGCCAGGGTCTCCGGGTCGCGCAGGTACGGCAGGAAGGTGGTGCCGTCCTCGCCGTTGGGCGCGGTGGCGAACTCCACCCGCAGGTCGGGCAGGGACTCCACGTCGGGCAGCAGCCACGGCTCGGAGCCGTTGGCGACGTAGTTGTCCGACAGCAGGATCACCGGGGTGCGGTAGGTCAGCGCGATCCGCGCCGCCTCCAGGGCGGCGTGGAAGCAGTCGGCGGGCGACTTCGGGGCGATCACCGCGACCGGCGCCTCGCCGTGCCGGCCGTACAGCGCCAGGTTGAGGTCGGCCTGCTCGGTCTTGGTGGGCATGCCGGTGGACGGCCCGGCCCGCTGCACGTCGACGATGACCAGCGGCAGTTCCAGCGCCACCGCGAGGGAGATCGTCTCGCTCTTCAGGGCCACGCCGGGGCCGCTGGTGGTGGTGACGCCCAGCGAGCCGCCGTACGACGCGCCGAGCGCGGCCCCCACCGCCGCGATCTCGTCCTCGGCCTGCATGGTGATCACGCCGAACTTCTTGTGCTTGCTCAGCTCGTGCAGGATGTCCGAGGCCGGGGTGATCGGGTACGCCCCGAGGAAGACCGGCAGCCCGGAGCGCACCCCGGCGGCCACCAGGCCGAGCGAGAGCGCCGCGTTGCCGGTGATGTTCCGGTAGGTGCCCGGCAGCATCTTCGCCGGCTTCACCTCGTACCGGACCGAGAAGTCCTCGGTGGTCTCGCCGAAGTTCCAGCCCGCCCGGAAGGCGGCCACGTTCGCCGCGACCAGCTCGGGCCGGGCCGCGAACTTGCGCTCCAGGAAGCGCAGCGTCGACTCGTACGGCCGGGAGTACATCCAGCTCAGCAGGCCCAGGGCGAACATGTTCTTGGCCCGCTCGGCGTCCTTCTTGGACACCTCGTGCGCGGCCAGCGCGCCGACCGTCATCGAGGTCAGCGCCACCGGGTGCACCACGTAGCCGGCGAGCGAGTCGTCGTCCAGCGGGCTGACCTGGTAGCCCACCTTGGCGAGGTTGCGCTTGTTGAACTCGTCGGTGTTGACGATGATGTCCGCGCCGCGCGGCAGGTCGGCCAGGTTGGCCTTCAGCGCCGCCGGGTTCATCGCGACCAGGACGTTCGGGGCGTCGCCCGGGGTCAGGATGTCGTAGTCGGCGAAGTGCACCTGGAAGCTCGACACGCCCGGGAGGGTGCCGGCGGGTGCCCGGATCTCGGCCGGGAAGTTCGGCAATGTGGAGATGTCGTTGCCGAGCTGCGCCGTCTCGGAGGTGAACCGGTCACCGGTGAGCTGCATGCCGTCGCCGGAGTCGCCGGCGAACCGGATGACCACCCGGTCGAGTTGACGGATCTGCTTGGTCACGCCCGCACCTCGCTTCGTCCAGCGCCGTCGCACGGGCGGCTGAACATGTTGGTGACCCCGCCTTGCCCGGCCACGTGACCTCCTTGACGTGCTGCTGCCGCCGACCGTCCGAAGCTGTCCGGCCCGGTACGTTCCTCACGTCAGAGCCTACGTCGGTCCCTTAGGGCGACCTTGGTGGAGGTCCGACGTATGGGACCTGGTCGGGCCGCTGTATGCCCGGCTTTGCGGCGTTTAGTACCGGCATCCGTAATCCAGATCACCGCACGCGCGTCGCGCCGGCCCGAGGATGCGCCCCGAGCCGGCGCTCACTCGGCGGCGGTCGGCGCGGTGGTCGGGTCGGTCGGTCCCGCGGCCATCCGCCGGCGCAGCGAGGCGGTGGCCAGGACCAGGGCCAGCACCACCAGCAGCCCGGAGACCGTGATGAGGGTGACCGCCGTCCGCTGCACCGAGCTGAGGCCGCGCCCGCCGGAGGCCTGTCCGCCGGCGGCGAGCACGCCCTGGGAGCCGGTCGGCGCGGGGGTGGCGACCGGCGGGGTGGACAGGGCGGCCGCCGCGTTGATCCGGAAGCTCATCTGCACCTGCCGGCTCCGGCCGTTGCGCGGGTCGAGCCGGCCGACGACCGCGCCGGCCAGGGGCGCCTGGCGCTGTGCCGCCGGCGTGGCGGTCACCGGCAGCCGGAGGGTGGCGGTGCGCCCGGCCGGCACCGTGCCGAGGCCGCACCGCGTCCGGGTCGGCGAGACCGGCACGCAGCCGGCGGGCGGCCGGACGCGGTCACCCGTCGGGCAGGATCACCTCGACCCGGCCGGCGGCGTCGACCCGGCCGGTGTTGCCGAGCCGGACGGTCACCACGCTCGGGGCGCCGCTGATGTCGAAGAGCACCTCGTCGGCGCGGAGCGAGATGCCGGGCACCGGCGGGCCGGGCGGGAAGAGCACCGCGAAGCCCTCGTCGTCGGCCGCCGCGCCGGCCACGCCCGGGGCGGTGGCGGTCACCCCGACCGACCCGCTCAGCGGCATGGAACGCCAGGCCGTCCCGTCGACCCGGACCCGGATCGAACTGCTGAACCGGGCGCCGGGCGCGGTGGTCCACCCGCCGCAGCGGTAGCGCCCACCGCCGGCGGGCGCGCACCCGGTGCTCCCCGCGTCGGTGAGCCCGGCCGGCAGCGTGTAACCGAGCCGGATCAGCTCCGGCGCCCTGCCGGTGTTCGTGACGGTCACGCGCAGCGTGGTCACCGTGCTGTCGGCGTTCCAGTAGGCCGGGGTGAGCGAGAGGTCCTCGGTGGTCACCCGCACCCCGAGCTGGCCGGCGGGCGGCGGGCCGGGGGCGCCGGGCTGGGCCGGAGGCTGCGCGGGAGGCACGACCGGTGGGGGCGGCG
>NZ_JAEVHJ010000105.1:0-20389 GCF_016802855.1 Micromonospora sp. ATA51
GTCGACCGACGCCGGGACGGGCGCCTGCGTGCCCCGGGCCTGCGACTGCGCGACGCGTGGGGCCGGGACCTGCCGCTCGGCGGCGGGGCGCTGGTCAACCTGGCCCGCGTCGACACCGGCGGCCTGCTCCCGCCGCCGCCCGGCGGGACGCAACTGTTGGTCGACGTGACGGCGCCGCTGGCCGGGCCGACCGGGGCCGCGGCCACGTACGGCCCGCAGAAGGGCGCACGGCCGACCGACATCGGGCTGCTGGACCGGGCCCTGCTCCGGTTCGCCGAGCTGACCGGCGGCGACCCCGACCAGCCGGGCGCCGGCGCGGCCGGCGGCACCTCCTACGGCCTGGCCACCCTCTGGGGTGCCCGGATCATGCCGGGGGCCCGGACGATCGCCGCCCTGGTCGGACTGGCGGACGCCCTCGCCCGCGCCGATGTCGTCATCACCGGCGAGGGGCACTTCGACCGGACCTCACTGACCGGCAAGGTCGTGGGCTCGCTGCTGGACCAGGCCGACGCGGCCGGGGTGCCCGGTCGGCGTGGCCGCCGGCCAGGTGACCGGCCCGGTGCCCGGCTCCGTCGCCCAGGCTGTCGCACTCGTCGACCTGGCCGGATCGGTGGCGGCCGCGTTGGGCGATCCGACGACCTGGCTGATCGAGGCCGGCAGCGTCATGGCACAGCGCCTCGGCGGCAGCTGACGGCCCGCCCTGTCGGGGAACCGCTCTCGGGGACCCGGGCGGCTTCCGACACGGCGGTGGGGGACGACGCCTGGCCGGCGCCGTCCCCCACCGGGTGGTTCAGGCCGGCGTCCCCTGCACCGTGAGGTGACGCAGGCGGCCGACGTTGTCGAAGGAGCCGAAGCCCACCCGACCCGAGCCGAACGTGGTGTCCTTCGCGGTCATCAGCGGATCGTTGCTCCCGTCGACGTACACCGCGATCTCCCCGGTGGCCGGCAGGTGCACGACCCGCACCTTGTGCCAGTCGGCGTCGGTGATCGCCGGGTTCGCCCCGCGCGACCGCCCGTTCCACTGGACCTCGATGCGTTCCCGGTCGGCGTTGTTCACCTTGAAGATGCCGTTGTGCGGGTAGATCGTGTTGTCGGTCGACAGGTGGGCGTAGTAGAACTGCGTGTCCGACTGCCAACCGAAGACGATGATGACGTCCCGGTTGGTGACCTCCACCGGCGTGTCGAGCCGGACCCGGGCCTCGATCTCGACCGACGACCAGACCGGCCCGGCGGTCAGCACGGCGTACTCGAACGGCCGGCGCGGACCCGGCCGGCTGGCGCCGGCCTCGGCGAGGATCACCTCGTCGCCGTCGAACTGCCACTTCGACGGCGTCACCGGCGCCCAGTTCTCCGCACCGCCGGTGTGGACCAGCTTGGTGTCGCCGACGTCGCCGTCCGCCACCGTCCTGGTGCCGACCACCTTCCAGATCTTCCCGTTGGCCTTGGCGAGGATGTAGAGCTCGCCCGCCGCGTCGGTGCCGAAGCGCAGGTCGACCCGGTTGGGGTCGCCCGGCGCGCCGGGCGCGGAGAGGTCCTGCATCCGGACCGGCGCACCCGCCGCGGTGAACAGGGCCAGCCGGTGGATCGTGGCGAGCCCCTGACCGCGGCGCATCTCGTGCGCCTCGGTGTAGAGGATGCGGCCGTCGACGAGGTCACCGAAGACGTACTTGCCCTGCAGGGCCGGCAGCTCGTGCCCGCGGTAGACGAACCCGCCGGCCACCGCGACACCGACGTCCGAGGTGCAGTTCCACCCGGGCGCGGGATCGTGGTCGTACGCGGCCACCGGGTAGGTGTAGCCGTACTTCTCGTCGTCGGCGGGCAGCGGGTAGAGCTTGTCGCAGGGGTTCGTGGCCGTCTTGTCGAAGACGAACGAGCCCTCACGCTCGCTCCAGCCGAAGTTGTCGCCGGCCCGGACCTCGTAGATCGACTCGATGGCGTGCTCGCCGATGTGGCCCAGGTACATCCGGCCGGTGGCCCGGTCCCAGCTGAACCGGTGCGGGTCGCGGAAGCCGACGGCGTAGATCTCGCCGAGCGCGCCGGCCTGCCCCACGAACGGGTTGGCCGCCGGGATGCCGTACCGGCCGTTGGGCGAGTTGCTGCCCTGCGGGTCGATACGCAGCAGCTTGCCGTGCGGCATGCCCATGTTCTGCGGGTCGGTGTTGCGCGCGCCCTGCCCGCCGTCGCCGACCGCCAGGTACAGCAGCCCGTAGTCGCTCTCGTGCGGCTTCGCGGTCGGGTCGAAGTTGATCTCCTGGATGCCGTGGATCTGGCCGCCGAACCCGATGCGCAGGACCTCCCGGTGAGTGCCGGAGAAGGTGTCCGCGGCCGGGTCGATCGCCGTCCACTCGGTGATGACGCCCTGGTAGATGGTGTTCGGCTGGGCGTAGTCCGGGGTCCTCGTGGCGAGGGACGCCTGCTCGGTGTGGATGGTGTAGAACCGGCCGTTGCGGCCGAAGTCCGGGTGGAACGCGACGTACCCGAAGCCTTGGCCGAGACCGCGGCCGGAGAAGAACTGCGGCGCGAACGTCGCGGCCACGTCCAGGTAGACGTGCGGCACGCCGTTTTCGACGAGGTAGAGGTTGCCGTTGAGGTCCGGTACCGCGCGGCGACCGGAGCCGTCGGGCAGCTCGGTGATGGTGTTGATCCGGGCCTTCCGCATCAGCCGCTGGTCGACCGGGGCCGGGTTGGGCGACGACTGCGGGAAGCTGGCGTACTCCTGCAGGACCAGGCCCAGCCGGGACTGGGTCGGCATCTCGGGAATCGGGTCGTAGATCGCCCCGGCGGCCCGGGCGGGCGCCGCGACCAGGGTGGACAGGACGAGGGTGGCGGCAGTGACTCCGGCCGTCAGCGCGGCTCTACGGAGCCTGCCGGTGCTGCCAGCGCGAATGAACACGCGGGTTCTCCTTCTCGGTGGGACGGTGCCGAGGATGGTCAGCGGGCCATGTAGCGGTACTGCTTGGCGATGTCGCCCGCCGGGATCACGCTGTCGAGGAACATGAGGGCGTCCATGCGGCAGTCGCACGGGTTCCGCTCCAGCGTGTTCTGCGGGAAGCTCCCGCCGATCTTGATGCCGCGGGGGTCGGAGGCGGTGGTGACGTGCGGGCCGGGCCCCGACACCTGCCACGGGTCGTCGTTGCGCGTGTAGAAGCCGTCGACCGGCTCACCGTTGCGGTAGAGCGCCATGGTGCCGGTGGTGAAGTCGTAGGTGGCGGCGAGGTGCACCCACTCGCCCTTGGGCAGCAGGGTCCGCCAGTCCTCGCTCGCGGCGAACGTCTGCGAGTTGCCGCCGTCGAGGCGCCGGCCGAGGGCGACCAGTCGCAGCTCGCCGTTGACGTCGATGAGCTCGAGCAGGGCCCGCACGCCGTGGCCGTCGGAGTCGCCGGTCAGCACGCCGGCCAACCCGATGGCGTTGAACCGGTCGGTGGGGTTGGCGGTGGTGGAGTTGAGCGCCGGGCCGTCCATCTCCCGCTTGAACCAGCCCATCACGGTCGTACCCTCGGCGCCGCTGAACGCGCGCAGCGTCCGTACGCCGCTGGCCGACCAGGTCCCGGCCTTCCAGTCGTCGTTGCCGGTCACCTCGGGGTTGACCTGCCGGGTCTGCAACGCGTTGCCGCTGCCCTTGTACGCCTGGTCGGGCACCCGCATGGCCGAGCCACCGTTGATCAGCTCGATCTCGGTGCCGGAGCGGCCCTGGTCGCGCTCGAGCGCGACGTCGCCCTCCACGGGGTGGTCGAAGTCGTAGAAGGCGACCAGGTGCGAGCGCAGGGCCGGGTGGACGTCGTGCGGGCGGTCCCGGTCCGCCTGGGCGGGACTCGCCCCGGCGGCCGCCGTCAGGCCGGCCGCCAGCAGGGCGGCGGTGGCGACGGCGAGCCGTCTCGGTCTTCTCATGGGAGGTGTTCCCTTCGTCGGTGCGCGGTGGCGGGCACTTTCGGAAGCGCCGGCGTGCGGCGTGCGAACCGGGTTCGTGCCGCTGGAGTTGGGGTCACGTCTGGACAGGACGGATGGCTGTCCACACCGGCGGACGGCCGAGGTCAGGTCGGCGAGTGCCGGCCGGGCAGCTGCTTCACTACGAGTACGTAAGCGCTTACGTAAGCGCTTTCGTAGCCTATGCTGTGCCTTGCGCCACAGGCAAGAGCGCGGTGCGGATCGATGTCCCCTAGGAGTTGCGGATGCCCAAGCCCGGTCCCCGGCTGCGCCTCATCGACGTGGCCGAGCGTGCCGGCGTGTCGCTGGCCACCGCCTCCCGAGCCCTGTCCGGCCGCGACGGTGTCAGCGAAGAGGTCGCCCGCCGCGTCCGGCAGATCTCCCGGGAACTCGGATACGTCGCCAACCCCTACGCCCGCACCCTCGCCGGCGGCGCCAGCTCCACGGTGGGCCTGATCGTCCACCAGGTCGACGACCCGTACTTCTCGGAGATCGCCAGCGGCGTCATCGAGGTCGCCGCCGAGGAGGGCCTGCTCGTCCAGATCTCGCACTCCGGCCGCGACCCCGACTACGAGCTCCGCCAGCTCCGGCACCTCATCGCGCAGCGGGTGGGGATCATCCTGATCGCCGGCTCCGGCTACGACGACCCGCGCATCGAGGCCGAGGCGCGGACCGAACTGTCGGCCTTCCAGAAGCTCGGGGGGCGGGTCGCCGTCATCGGACGGCACTCGCTCGGGGTCGACGCGGTGATGCCGGACAACGAGGCCGGCGGACGCGCGCTCGCCACGCATCTGCTGGAGCTCGGCCACCGGCGGATCGCAGTCGCCGCGGGCACCGCGGGACTCACCACAGTGGCCGACCGGCTCGCCGGGGTGTCCGCCGCGCTGCGCCAGCGCGACCTCTCCCTCGACGGCCTCCCCGTCGTCCACTGCGATTTCACCCGCGACGGCGGCCGGGTCGCCGCCGAGCAGATCCTGCGCGACCACCCCGAGACCACCGCGATCATCGCGCTCAACGACGCGATGGCCATCGGGGTGCTGTCGACGCTGCGAGCCCACCGCATCCCCGTACCCGACCGGATCTCCGTCGTCGGCTTCGACGACGTGTCCGTGGCCGCCGACCTCGCGCCGAGCCTGACGACCGTACGACTGCCGATGACCGACATGGGCCGGATGGCGCTCACCCTCGCCCTCAAACCCCGCTCGGTGCGCCCCCGCCGTCGCCCCACCGGCCACACCCTGGTCGTACGGGACTCGACCGGTCCCGCTCTGCGGCTCCCCGCGGGCGGTTGAACCCGGGCGGCGGACGGCAGGCCGCGTACAGTGACGCGATGCTGTCGAGGGTGCCCGGCCTGTCCCGGCATTTTACCGAGGAGAGCCTGCGCTCCCACCTGGTCGACCGCTCGGTACGCCGCGACGACGGCTGCCTGATCGTGCGCGGGTACGGCGCCCGCCGCGGTGTCCACCAGAAGGTCGCCGGCCGGGCGTGGGCGCACATCGCCGCGTACGTGGTCTTCGTCGGCGGCTACGACCCGGCGCTGGACGTCGACCACCGCTGCGCCAGCCTGGACTGCATCGAGCCCACCCACCTGCGTCAGGCCACCCGGGCGGAGAGCTGCCGGGGCCGGCGGCAGGAACCGCGGTGTCGCAACGGTCACGAGCGGGAGATCGACGAGGCGACGGGGCGCTACCGCCGGGTGTGCCGGCTGTGCAACCGGGAGGCCCAGCGGCGCTGGCGGCAACATCGGGCCGCCGAGATCGTCACCGCGAGAGCGACGCACGGCCGCGGCCTGTCGGCATCCGCCTGAGATCCGCCGACGTGGCGGACCTTTGTCGCTCTTCATCCTGTTTCTTTACTCAATGCCTTGTCGTCCTGTCTGGTGCTCTCTGGGGGCATCTTTCCGGATATACGAATGGTGAAACATTCGCGGAGCACCTGTGTCTGGGATCAGGACATACCCGGACAAGCTCCTCATAACCTCAACCGGTGGCTCTTGACATCTCTTTCGATGGGTTGCCCGATCGCCCACAGCGCACACCGCCGACCGTCCTGACCCGACCCGGTCAACCGGTGTTCGTCGACGTCACCGGCAACCGTCGCCGGCGGATCCGACGCGCGGGCGTGCTGGTCGCAGTCGCCTCGCTGAGCTACTTCCCCATGGCCGCGGGCGCCCTGCTCCCCGGCCCGTCCGCGCCGAAGCAGCCCCGTCCGCTCTCCGTCGGCGGCGCCCCGGGCGACGGGACCGGAGACCAGCCGGTCACGGCACCGTCGCCGCTCGACGGTCCGTCTCCGCGCGTCGTCCCAGAACCGCAGGACACCGTGGACACCAGGCGGCTCCCGGCCGCCCCGGAACCGGTCCGGAGTAGTGCGCCGGCCACGACCGCGCCGCCGATCCACCCGCCCGTTCCCGCGTACGGCCGCTCGCCCGACCGGGGCAGCCGACCGTCCACCGCACCACCGATCCGGACGACTCGGCCGGCCCCGCCGCCCCAGGCCTCGACACCGCCTGCCACCGCCTCACCGACCCCGTCCTCCCCGGCCGGAACCGGCGACGGACCGATGCCCACCGTGACCCCAGCGACCACCCCTGAGCTCGGACCCGGGACGACGGGATGATCCTGACCAACCGCCGGCGTCACCGGCACGCCCCCGACCGCACCGGGGAGCACCGGTCCGGCCTCCTCGGTCTCCGGACCGGGCGGTTCGTCTGCGCGTCCCTGGTGACCGCGGTCGTGTGCGTGCTGCTGGTGGAGGCGTACGCGAACGCCCGGTTCAGACCGGACCACGTACGCGAGGCCGAGGATCAGTTCAGCGTCCCGACCGCCGTGCTCGACGGCGGGCCGGTGCTCGACGCCCGGGGCGACCAACCCCACTCCTACCGGCTGCCGCGAAGACCATCGCCCTGACCTTCGACGACGGGCCGGACCCGGTCTGGACCCCCCGAGTGCTCGACGTCCTGCGCCGGCACCGGGCCCCGGCCACGTTCTTCGTGATCGGTTCACAGGTGGCCCGGCACCGGGACCTGGCCCGACGGGCCGTCGCCGAGGGGAACGAACTGGGCGTGCACACCTTCACACACCCGGACGTGAGCCTGCTGCCCCCGTGGCGGCAGCGGATGGAGTACGCGCAGACCCAGATGGCGATCGTGGACGCGGCCGGCGTCCGGACCAGCCTGCTGCGGTTCCCCTACTCGTCCGTGCCCAGCGCCGTCGACGACGCGAACTGGCCGGTGATCCGGGAGGCCGCCCGGCTCGGCTACCTGACCGTGGTGAACGACCTCGACGGCGAGGACTGGGCCCGACCCGGTGTGGACGCGATCGTGCGCAACATGACCCCGGCGGACGGAGCGGGCGCCGTGGTGCTGCTGCACGACGCCGGTGGAGACCGGTCGCAGACCATCGCGGCGCTGGACCGGTTCATCCCGCTCATGCGGGCGCGCGGCTACACCTTCACCACGGTGAGCGACGGGATCGACCGGGCGCAGCAGAGTACCGCCGCCCTGGTCGGCAACGCCCCCTCTTCGACCGCGGACCGCTGGCAGGCGGCCCCCGTCATCTGGGCGATCCGGCTGGCCGACCTGATCCTGCGTGGCCTCGCCCTGCTCTTCGTGGCGGTCGGGATCCTCGTCCTGGCCCGGACGCTGCTGCTGCTCCTGCTCGCCCGGCGGCTCGCCCGCCGCAGGCGGGTGCACCGCTGGCCCTGGGGGGTGGTCAGCGCGCCGGTGTCGGTGGTGGTGCCCGCGTACAACGAACGGGCCGGCATCGTCGCCACGGTCCGTTCGCTGGTCGCCAGCGACCACCGGGACCTCGAGGTGATCGTGGTCGACGACGGTTCGACCGACGGCACCGCCGACCTCGTCGACGCGCTCGGCCTCGACGGCGTCCGCGTGATCCGCAAGCCCAACGGCGGCAAGGCGAGCGCCCTGAACACCGGGTTCCTGTACGCCTCGCACGACATCATCGTGACCGTCGACGCGGACACCGTCTTCGAGCCGGACGCGGTCCGGCGGCTGATCGAGCCGTTCACCGACCCGCGGATCGGCGCGGTGGCGGGCAACGTCAAGGTGGCCAACCGGCGGCGGCTGCTCGGCCAGTGGCAGCACATCGAGTACGTCATCGGCTTCAACCTGGACCGCCGGTTGTACGACGTGCTGGGCTGCATGCCGACCGCGCCGGGAGCGATCGGGGCCTTCCGCCGCCGCGCCCTGATCAGCGCCGGCGGAATGAGCGGCGACACCCTGGCCGAGGACACCGACATCACCATGGCGATCCTCCGCGCCGGATGGCGGGTGGTGTACCAGGACCGCGCCTGCGCCTGGACGGAGGCGCCCGCGTCGGTGAGCGACCTGTGCCGGCAGCGCTACCGGTGGAGCTACGGCACCATGCAGGCGATGTGGAAGCACCGGGGCGCGATGCTCGACCGGGGCGCCTCGGGCCGGTTCGGCCGCTTCGGCCTGCCCATGCTCGCCCTGTTCGGTGTGGCGCTGCCCCTGCTCGGTCCGGTGCTGGACCTGCTCGCCGTCTATGGCCTCTTCTTCCTGGACATGAAGAAGACCGCCGTCGCGTGGGCGGCGATGCTGGTCGTGCAGACGCTGACCGCCGCGGTGGCCTTCCGGCTCGACCGGGAACCGCTGCGCCCACTGCTGGCCCTGCCGATCCAGCAGTTCGCCTACCGCCAGCTGATGTACCTGGTCCTGGCCCGGTCCGTGGTGACCGCGCTGACCGGAACCCGGCTGGGCTGGCGCAAACTCAAGCGGGCCGGCGACGTGGCGGACGACCACCTCCTCGCCGCACCACAACCGACGGACGTCGCGACGGGCGGACGCGGGGGGCGGGACCGCTGGTTCGACACCCTGCGGGCGCTGGCGCTGGGCCGGGTCTTCGCCTACCACATGTTCGGCGCCGCCTGGCTGAGCTTCGCCTTCCCCGCCATGGGCGTGATGTTCGCGCTGGGCGGCTCCCTGATGGCCGCTTCGCTCGACCGCTCGCCGAAGCGGGCGATCAGCAGCCGGTTCCGGCGCCTGCTGCCGGGGCTGTGGGCCCTGGGCCTCGTGCTGCTGCCCCTGATGATCTGGCACGGCTGGACCAGCCGGCCGGCCTGGCCGGCGCTGCTGAGCTGGCTGATCCCGCTGGTGCAGCCGCCGGGCAGCCAGTGGGCGGCGGACGTCACGGGCGTGTTGTGGTACCTCGTGACGTACCTGTGGCTCGTGCTGCTCTCCCCCGCGATGCTGGCGCTGTACCGGCGCTGGCCGGTGGGGTCCGTGCTCGCTCCGCTGGCCGGCGTGGTGCTGCTGCAGACCGCGGCGCCGTCGGCGAGCGGGCCGGCGGAATCGGTGCTGACCGACCTGGCCACGTTCGGCGCCTGCTGGCTCGTGGGCTTCGCGCACCGTGACGGCCGGTTGCGGCGGCTCTCGCTGCCGTACCTGCTGGCCCTGGTGGCCCTGTGCCTGGGGCTCGCGGTCGGCTGGCTCGCCACCCACCCGGAGGCGGGGCTCGACCTCAACGACGTACCGGTGGCGCAGGCGTTCTGGTCGCTCGGATTCGTGCTGCTGCTGGTGCGGGCCGACCCGCCGATGACCTGGCTGGCCCGGATCCGGCCGCTCGACCGGCTGGTGACCGTGTTGAACAGCCGCGCCCTGACCATCTACCTCTGGCACAACGCCGCCATCACGGTCTGCTTCGCCGCGGGTGACCTGATCGGGTTCTGGCGAGTCGGCCAGCTGGGCTACCTGGTGGTGGCGCTGATGATCCTCACCGGCCTGGTGCTGGCGCTCGGCTGGGTCGAGGACCTCAGCGCCCGGCGCCCGCCCCGCCTCCTGCCCGGGCGCCGCCCGACGGGAGCGATCAGCCGGGGCCGGGCACCCCGGTCGGCAGGTCGTCCGGCCGTCGGCGCCCAGTCCGACAGACGGCAGCAGAAGGTGACGGCCATGCGCTGACCAAAAAAGGGCGAAACATTCGTGAAACGGCCTGAACACGTCACAACATGTTCATTTTGTCCTATACTTGACTCACGGCAGCGAGCGCCCCACGACAGGGATTATCCGGCGCTCGTCCGGACACGCTCGATCAGTACCGGCGCCGCCAGCCTGATGGCCATGGCCGCGGGGACGGCAGCTGCGGGCATGGTCCGGTGCGGTAGCACGCCGCCGCGGCCCGGCCGGAGAACCACACGATCCGGCTGAGCCGCCGCCGGCGGGAAACGGTGATTGGGGTGATCACCGCGGCCGGCACGGGTCTCGCCCTCCTACGGGCCCGTGCCGGCCACCCCCTGGCAGGAGAGAGCGACGCGACCGCGACGTCGAGGTGCCGCCAAGGGCCTCGGCCGCCCGGCCTGATCAGCCAACCGACCGAGAGGAACTGGTGATGTGGAACCCGCCAACACCGGCGGAGCAGGAACTGTGGAACGCCGTGGTGGCCGGGGTCCGCGCGGCCGACCAGGCTGATCGCGCCGGTTTCGAGAACGCGATCGGCCGCCTGTCGCGGCTGCCCCAACCGTGGGCGCGCCAGGTCCTCAGGGACACCGCCGCGCTGCTGGCCGAGGAACTCGACCCGGAGGGACGGGACCCCTGGCCACTGCTGGCGGCGCAGGTCGACCGCTCCGCGGCCTGGCTACCCGAGGTGGACCGCGCGCTGCTGGCCGCGGTCATTCCTGGTGGCGATCGACCACCGGCCGCCGACGTGCTCGGCGAGCCGGAGCACACCCGGTGTCGACTGCTGCTGATCGCCCACCTGGCGGACGCCGCGCAGGTCGGGGTCGGAGCCTTCGTCGACGTGGCGCTGGCCGGCAACAGCAGACGGCCGGGCAGAACAATGTCCGCGGCGGTCCCCCACTGCCGCCTCGGACACTGACCGGACGCGCGGCACAGCTCGGCGTCCTCGCTGACCCGATGCCCTGCTCGGACGTCGGGTTGAGCGTCAGGCGCGGCCTGGGCCGTCAGGGTGGCGCAGCAGGCGCCACCGGAATCACTGTGGTCATGCTCGGCAGCATAACCGACACAGGTGACTGATAGGCATGAACGGGACATAACACGCGGGACGGGTCACTACCCGTTGCAGGCCGCGCTGCTCTCACGTCCCCCCGCTGGTGTCGTCTGCCAAAGAATGCCGGAACGGGAGCGAGAGGCCAGGCTCGCGCTTTCCTTGCGAGCAGACCGGAGACTGCGGACGGCGAGTTCACCCTCCCGATGCTGACCTGCGTGCTGCGCGTCCGGCGGCTGTGAAAGGCAGCCGCGGCAAACTCCTTGACCGGCTGGCCGAGGCGATCGAGTCCGTCACAACCGCGCACCCACTGCGAGTCGCCGTCGACGGGCCGCCCGCCGCCGGCATACAGGCTGCAGGTCCCCCAAGGACGCGAAGACCCCCACACTCGTCGACCCACGCCGAGACGCCTCGGGTGCCTCAACCTTCTTGGCAGAGAGCCGGGATACCTCCAGCTCTCTTGGCAGTGCCTCAGGTCAAGTGGCGGTCGACAGCTGGAAGCTCCTAGCCTGCGGGATGGCGATGACACCAGCGTGAGTCCTTATGCACAAGAACTGTCATTATGATGTAGCCGCCTTATGACCGCTTTGTCCGCTTGATTTGACGGATTGCTGTTACCGGTAATCCGTTAATGGCCGAGCGGGCACGGTTGGGCGTGACGCAGGTCGGGGTGTTGGTAAGGACGGAGACACCCGGCGCCAAAAAGTTGATCTAGGTTTTGGATCTTCTGCCGGGGTGCGTCGCCGGGATGATCTGCCGCTGTGAATCGTTCCTCTTTGAATCTTGGGGACCTGGTTGAGCACTGGACGTTGGTCGGTGCTGAGCGGGACCTGCTCGCGAAGCATCGCGCCGCGACGAGCAGGAACTGTCCGTGCTGTGCCTGCGGGTGCTGCAGGCCGCCGTGGTGTACGTCAACACCCTGATGGTCCAGGATGTCCTCGCCGAGGGCCTGGTCGAACTCGGGGCCGCCGACCGGCGCGGCCTGACCCCGCTGTTCTGGACCAACATCTCCCCGTACGGCGAGGTGCGCCTCAACATGGCCAACCGGCTCGCCCTGCGCGCCACGACCGCCGCGGATCCGGCCGGCGGCGATGATGACCCGGCGTGAGGCCAAGGCGGAGCTGTTCAACCTCCGCGTGCAGGCCGCAACCGGGCAGCTGGACAACAACCGGCGGCTGCAGGTCATCCGTCGGGAGATCGCCCGGATCTACACGATCATGCGTGAGCGCGAGCTGGGTCTCTCGGCCGCGCCGACTGAGGTGACTTCGTGAGCGAGCGGAGCGAGGGTAAGGGGGCTCGAGCATGAGCGAGAACACCACGGCGAGCGCCCAGCGCTCGCGTCGCAAGGTTCGTGAGGGCCTCGTGGTCAGCGACAAGATGGAAAAGACCGTCGTGGTCGAGGTCGAGGACCGGGTCAAGCACGCGCTGTACGGCAAGATCATGCGCCGGACCAGCAAGCTGAAGGTGCACGACGAGCAGAACTCCGCCGGGATCGGCGACCGGGTCCTGATCATGGAGACCCGGCCGCTCTCCGCCACCAAGCGTTGGCGGCTCGTGGAGATCCTCGAGAAGGCCAAGTAGCGAAGGCTCGAGCTCGGCCGGCATGGTCGGGCGCAGGTTCCGCCAGGCTCCGGCCGCCTCCGGGCGGCCGGAGAACCGGCAGACATAGGAGATAGACGTGATTCAGCAGGAGTCGCGACTGCGCGTCGCCGACAACACGGGTGCCCGGGAGATCCTGTGCATCCGGGTTCTCGGTGGCTCCGGTCGGCGCTACGCGAGCATCGGCGACGTCATCGTGGCCACCGTCAAGGACGCGATCCCCGGTGCCGGTGTGAAGAAGGGCGACGTCGTCAAGGCCGTCGTCGTTCGCACCGCCAAGGAGAGGCGGCGGCCGGACGGGTCGTACATCCGCTTCGACGAGAACGCCGCCGTCATCATCAAGGACGGTGGGGACCCGCGCGGTACCCGTATCTTCGGCCCGGTGGGTCGCGAGCTGCGGGACAAGCGGTTCATGAAGATCATCTCTCTCGCGCCGGAGGTGTTGTGACCGTGAAGGTCAAGAAGGGCGACACGGTCGTCGTCATCGCCGGCAAGGACAAGGGTGCCAAGGGTAAGGTCATCGCGGCCTACCCGCGGCAGGACAAGGTCCTGGTCGAGGGCGTGAACCGGGTCAAGAAGCACACCCGCATCAGCACCACCCAGCGTGGCGCCAAGACCGGTGGCATCGTCACCCAGGAGGCCCCGATCCACGTCTCGAACGTGCAGGTCCTGGACTCCGACGGGAAGCCGACCCGGGTCGGTTACCGGATCGACGACAACGGCCAGAAGGTCCGCATCGCGCGTAGCACCGGTAAGGACCTGTGATGACCACGGCTACCGAAACCAAGACCATGCCGCGCCTCAAGGAGCGGTACCGCAACGAGATCGTGGCCGAGCTGCAGAAGCAGCACAACTACGGCAACCCCATGCAGGTGCCGCGGCTGGTCAAGATCGTCGTCAACATGGGTGTCGGCGAGGCCGCTCGGGACGCCAAGCTGATCGACGGCGCGGTCCGCGACCTCGCCACGATCACCGGCCAGAAGCCGCAGGTGCGGCGGGCGACCAAGTCCATCGCGCAGTTCAAGCTGCGTGAGGGCATGCCGATCGGCGCGAAGGTGACCCTGCGCGGCGACCGGATGTGGGAGTTCCTGGACCGGCTGCTGTCCATCGCGCTGCCGCGTATCCGCGACTTCCGCGGCCTGGACGGGCGCAAGCTCGACGGGCACGGCAACTACACGTTCGGTCTGACCGAGCAGTCGGTGTTCCACGAGATCGACCAGGACAAGATCGATCGCCAGCGGGGCATGGACATCACGGTGGTCACGACCGCCACGACCGACGACGAGGGCCGGGCGCTGCTCAAGCTCCTGGGCTTCCCGTTCAAGGAGAACTGAGATGGCCAAGAAGGCGCTGATCATCAAGGCGGCCGCGAAGCCGAAGTTCTCGGTTCGCGCGTACACCCGCTGCCAGCGGTGCGGGCGTCCGAAGGCGGTCTACCGCAAGTTCGGTCTCTGCCGGGTGTGCATCCGGGAGATGGCCCACCGCGGTGAGCTGCCCGGCGTGTCCAAGGCTTCCTGGTAATAGCTCGGCGCGCTCTGCGCGTTGGCTGAACTGTCTCTTCGCCGTAGGCCCCGGGCAATGCCCGGGGAACCCCGGCGAGAAAGGTTGACGAATTCATGACGATGACCGACCCGATCGCAGACATGCTCACGCGTCTGCGTAACGCCAACCAGGCGTACCACGACCAGGTGAAGATGCCCTACTCGAAGATCAAGGCGAACATCGCCGAGGTCCTCAAGGCCGAGGGTTACATCGCCACCTGGTCGGTCGAGGAGCCCGAAGAGGGCGCCGTCGGCAAGCGACTGGTCGTCGAGCTGAAGTACGGCCAGAACCGCGAGCGGAGCCTGGCCGGCATCAAGCGCGTGTCCAAGCCCGGTCTCCGGGTGTACGCCAAGTCGGACGGGCTCCCGCGGGTGCTCGGCGGGCTGGGCGTGGCGATCATTTCGACGTCCCAGGGGCTGCTCACCGACCGGCAGGCCCGCAAGCGGAGCGTTGGCGGGGAAGTCCTCGCCTTCGTCTGGTAACGGGAGACAGGTAGAAATGTCGCGTATTGGACGTAAGTCGATCCCGGTGCCAGCCGGCGTCGAGATCACGATCGAGGGCCAGACCGTCAAGGTCAAGGGCCCGAAGGGCGAGCTGAGCCACGTCCTGGCCGAGCCGATCACGGCGGAGCGGGGCGAGGACGGCGAGCTGCACGTCAACCGGCCGAACGACGAGCGCAAGGCGAAGGAGCTGCACGGCCTGAGCCGTACGCTGGTCGCCAACATGATCGTCGGGGTCACCGAGGGCTACCGCAAGAGCCTCGAGATCGCCGGCACCGGTTACCGCGTCACCGCCAAGGGCAAGGACCTGGAGTTCGCGCTCGGGTTCTCGCACCCGGTGCTGGTGCCCGCCCCGGACGGCATCACCTTCACGGTGGAGCGGCCGACCCTGTTCCACGTGGCCGGCATCGACAAGCAGCAGGTCGGCGAGGTCGCCGCCAACATCCGGAAGATCCGCCCGCCGGAGCCCTACAAGGGCAAGGGCGTCAAGTACCAGGGCGAGATCATCCGCCGCAAGGCTGGAAAGGCAGGTAAGAAGTGAGCGCCACGCTGCTCAAGCGCCGCCGCGGCGTCGCCGCCAAGCGCGCCGTCGGGCGTGCGCGCCGGCACTTCCGGGTCCGCAAGAACATCAGCGGCACCACCGAGCGTCCCCGCCTGGTCGTCACCCGCTCCCTGCGGCACATCGTCGCCCAGATCGTGGACGACACCAAGGGTCACACCCTGGCGTCGGCCTCGACCCTGGACGCCTCGCTGCGCGGCGCCGAGGGCGACAAGAGCGCCCTGGCCGGCAAGGTCGGCGCGCTGCTCGCCGAGCGGGCCAAGGCCGCCGGCATCTCGAAGGTCGTCTTCGACCGCGGTGGCAACCGGTACGCGGGGCGGGTCGCCGCGCTTGCCGACGCCGCCCGCGAAGCCGGGCTCGAGTTCTAGAAACCCCGTCACGAGAGAGAAGGAAGGCTGCTGATGCCAGGTCAACAGCGCCGTGGCGGCGGGTCCGGTGGCAACGAGGGTGGTCGCCGCGACAACCGCCGTGAGGGCGGCCGCGGAAACGCGCCCGTCGAGAAGACCCCGCACCTCGAGCGGGTCGTCGCGATCAACCGCGTCGCCAAGGTCGTGAAGGGTGGTCGTCGCTTCAGCTTCACCGCCCTGGTGATCGTGGGCGACGGCGACGGCACCGTCGGTGTGGGCTATGGAAAGGCCAAGGAGGTGCCCGCGGCGATCGCCAAGGGTGTCGAGGAGGCCAAGAAGCACTTCTTCAAGGTGCCGCGGATCGGCCAGTCGATCCCGCACCCGGTGCAGGGCGAGGCCGCGGCCGGTGTGGTGCTGCTCAAGCCGGCCTCGGCCGGTACGGGCGTCATCGCCGGTGGTCCGGTGCGTGCCGTGCTGGAGTGCGCGGGCATCCACGACGTGCTCTCCAAGAGCCTCGGCTCGTCGAACCCGATCAACATCGTGCACGCCACGGTGGCGGCCCTGAAGGGGCTCGAGTCCCCGGAGCAGGTCGCGGCCCGTCGTGGTCTGCCGGTCGAGGACGTCGCGCCGGCCGCCATGCTGGCGTCGCGGGCGGGGGTGGCTTCCTGATGGCTCGCCTGAAGGTCACCCAGGTCCGGTCCGAGATCGGGACCAAGCAGAACCAGCGTGACTCGCTGCGTTCGCTCGGTCTCAAGCGGATCAACGACGTGGTGGTCAAGGAGGATCGTCCGGAGATCCGCGGCATGATCTTCACGGTCAACCACCTCGTGAAGGTCGAGGAGGTCGAGTAATGACGATCAAGGTCCACCACCTGCGCCCGGCGCCCGGTGCCAAGACCGCGAAGACCCGCGTGGGTCGCGGTGAGGGCTCCAAGGGCAAGACCGCCGGTCGCGGCACCAAGGGCACCAAGGCCCGCAAGAACGTCTCGGCAGCGTTCGAGGGTGGGCAGATGCCCATCCACATGCGCCTGCCGAAGCTGAAGGGCTTCAAGAACAAGTTCAAGGTCGTCTTCCAGGTGGTCAACCTGGACCGGCTCGCCGAGCTCTTCCCGAACGGCGGCCAGGTCGGCCCGATCGAGCTGGTCGAGGCCGGCGCGGTCCGCAAGGGCCAGCCGGTCAAGGTCCTCGGCACCGGCGACCTCGGCGGGGTGGCCCTCCAGGTGTCGGCGCACGCGTTCAGCGCGTCGGCCAAGGAGAAGATCACCGCCGCCGGTGGCTCCGTCACCGAGCTGTAAGGCAGGACCCGTGGCGCCCGCTCAGTTGTGACCGACTGGGCGGGCGCCATGGTCTACCTGGTGCGTGTGCGCCGGGTAACATCGGATTCGGTTTATGTAGCCGGGCACATCTGCCCGGACCGGGGGCGGACTGTTAGAGTCCCATCCCAGCTATGGATATCGGGCACTCGCCCGGCACCCACCCCGCTCCGCCAGGGATCATGACCGGCGGCCCGCGTCGCGCAGGAGGAAGAAGTTGCTGTCCGCCTTTCTCAGTGCGTTCCGTACGCCTGACCTGCGCAAGAAGCTGCTGTTCACAGTAGGCATCATCGCGGTCTACCGGCTCGGCGCAACGCTGCCGAGCCCGGGTGTCTCGTACGGCAACGTGCAGAAGTGTCTCGACACCATCCAGGGCAGCGGCACTGGCGTGCTGAACCTGCTGGACCTCTTCTCCGGCGGCGCGCTGCTGCAGCTCTCGGTCTTCGCGCTGGGCATCATGCCCTACATCACCGCGTCGATCATCCTGCAGCTGCTGACGGTGGTCATCCCGCGGCTGGAGCAGCTCCGCAAGGAGGGCCAGGCCGGTCAGGCGAAGATCACCCAGTACACCCGCTACCTGACGCTGGGCCTGGGCATCCTCCAGTCCTCGGCGTTCGTGGCGCTGGCCCGCTCCGGGCAGCTGTTCCAGAACCGCTGTGACCAGTTCCCGATCGTCCCCCGGGACACCGGCATCCCGGACTGGCTGACCCTGACCATCCTGGTCATGACGATGACCGCCGGCACCGGCGTGGTGATGTGGCTCGGTGAGCTGATCACCGACCGGGGTGTCGGCAACGGCATGTCCGTGCTGATCTTCACCTCGATCGCGGCCCGGCTGCCCAGCGAGGGCTGGAAGATCAAGACCACCAAGGGCTGGGGGATGTTCGCCCTGGTCATCGTCCTGGTCCTGCTGGTCATCACCGCGGTCACCTTCATCGAGCAGGCCCAGCGCCGGATCCCGGTGCAGTACGCCAAGCGCATGATCGGCCGGCGGATGTACGGCGGCACCTCCACCTACATCCCGCTCAAGGTGAACCAGGCCGGTGTGATCCCGGTCATCTTCGCCTCGTCGCTGCTCTACCTGCCGCAGCTCGCGCTCCAGTTCTTCAACCAGACCGACCCGGGCAAGACCCAGGCCTGGATCCAGAACCACATCGTCAAGGCGAGCGCGCCGGAACACATCGCGATCTACTTCCTGCTGATCATCTTCTTCACGTACTTCTACGTGTCCATCACGTTCAACCCGACTGAGGTCGCGGACAACATGAAGAAGTACGGCGGTTTCGTGCCGGGCATCCGCCCCGGCAAGCCGACCGCCGAGTACCTCGACTTCATCCTCAGCCGGATCACCCTGCCGGGCGCGCTCTACCTGGGCATCATCGCGATCCTGCCGAACTTCTTCTTCATCTGGCTGGACAACCAGCAGTTCCAGAACTTCCCGTTCGGCGGCACCGCTGTGCTCATCATGGTCGGCGTCGGTCTGGAGACCGTGAAGCAGATCGAGAGCCAACTCATGCAGCGGAACTACGAAGGGTTCCTGCGGTAGATGCGACTCGTTCTGGTTGGCCCGCCGGGCGCGGGCAAGGGCACACAGGCGGAGTTCATCGCCGCCCACCTCTCGGTGCCGAAGATCTCGACCGGTGACATCTTCCGGGCCAACGTCTCCCAGGGCACGCCCCTGGGAGTCGAGGCCAAGCGCTACATGGACGCCGGCAAGCTGGTCCCGGACGAGGTCACCATCAACATGGTGCGGGACCGGCTCGCCGAGCCGGACGCCGCCGAGGGTTTCCTGCTCGACGGCTTCCCGCGCACCACGCCGCAGGCCGCCGCGCTGGACAAGCTCCTCGCCGACCTCGGCACGGCGCTCGACCTGGTGCTGGAACTGGTCGTCGACGACGACGAGGTGATCCGACGGCTCTCCGGCCGGCGTACCTGCCGGGGCTGCGGCAAGATCTGGCACGTCGAGTTCGACGCGACCACCCGCGAGGGCGTCTGCGACCGCTGCGGCGCCGAGCTGTTCCAGCGCGACGACGACAAGCCGGAGACCATCGCCGCCCGCCTCCGGGAGTACGCGGAGAAGACCGCGCCGCTGGTCGACTACTACGGCGCCCAGGGCAAGCTCGTCGGCATCGACGCGACCGGGCCGGTGGAGGACGTCACCGTCCGCGCCATCGACGCCCTGCGCTCGTACGGCGGCTGACGTCCCGCCGGATCTCCGGCGGATAGAGTGCGAACAGCGGGGTACGTCCGACGTGCCCCGCTGTTCCGCGCGACGAAAGGTTACGGCTCCGATGCGTCGTCCCCAGCTGGACATCCAGCTGAAGACCCCAGACCAGATCGAGAAGATGCGGGCCGCCGGTCTGGTGGTCGCCCGTGCGCTGCGTCTGATGCGGGAGGCGGTCGCTCCCGGGGTCAGCACCGCCGACCTCGACGCGATTGCCGAGTCGACCATCCGCGGGGCCGGCGCGATCCCGTCGTTCAAGGGCTACCACGGCTTTCCGGCGTCCATCTGCTCCTCGGTCAACGAGCAGGTCGTGCACGCGATCCCGTCATCGCAGCAGGTGCTCCGCGAGGGGGACCTGATCTCGATCGACTGTGGCGCCGTGCTGAACGGCTGGCACGGCGACGCCGCCATCACCGTCGGCGTCGGCGAGGTCGACCCGGCCCTGCTGAAGATGGCCGCGGTCGCCGAGGACGCCATGTGGGCCGGGATCGCCGCCGCCGCCCGGGGCGCGGCGAGCGGCAAGGGCCGACTCACCGACATCTCGCACGCCGTGGAGAGCGCGGTCCGCAAGGGCGGCCGGTACGGCATCGTCGACGGGTACGGCGGCCACGGCATCGGCACCGAGATGCACCAGGACCCGCACGTGCTCAACCACGGGCGGCCGGGCAAGGGCCCCCGCCTCGTCCCCGGGCTGGCGCTGGCGATCGAGCCGATGATCACCATGGGTTCGCCGCGCACGGTGGAGCTGGGCGACGGCTGGACGGTGGTGACCCGGGACCGGTCGATGGCGGCGCACGTCGAGCACTCGATGGCGCTGCTGGACGACGGCGTCTGGGTGCTGACCGCGGAGGACGGCGGCCGCGCCCGCCTCGGCGACCTGGTGACCGCTCGCCAGTCCGCCGACTCCCCGGCGCGCTGACGGCCGACCGTCGGGCCCGGGCTGCCGTCGGACGCCTGCCGTGGATCAGGGCCCGGGCTGCCGCCGACGCCTGATCCGGTGAGCTTCACCCGTCGGCACTAGCGGCGGAGAGGGATGGCCGCCGTCCCGGGACGCTCCTGTCGCGGGCGCTGTGGAGCTGATGTCGCGAACGCATCGGCCGCGCCGCGGCGATGGGGTCTCCGGGCCCCTTGGTCCCCGTTGTCCGGATCCGGCTGCGGCCGCGGCCGCCGGTTGCCCGCCGGTGGCGGAACGGTGGCATGCTTGCCGGCATGGACGGGCGGGACGGGATGCGGGCGGCCGACGCGGACCGGCAGGAGACGGCGGACCGGCTCCGGGTCGCGCTCGAAGAGGGCCGGATCGACCTGTTCGAGTACGACGAGCGGCTGCAACGGGCCTACGGTGCGAAGACGTACGGGGAACTGGGCCAGGTCCTGGCCGGACCTCCCCGGACGGCGCCGGTGGACC
>NZ_JAEVHJ010000106.1:0-20320 GCF_016802855.1 Micromonospora sp. ATA51
AGGCTGAGCCTGCGGCGTCCCCCGTCAGACGAAACCGGCGAAGGAGCTCGGGCTCCGGGGTGAACTGAGCACGCCCTTTGGAGTGAAATCAGCCAACTCAGGCTCCAGCTCCCGTCACTTCGATTGATGATCAGCAGGAGTCAAGGGTGCCCAGGCGGCCAGCGTCGGGCACTGCCTCGCCACGCCCGCGTCTCACCGTTACCCGGGAAATCCCCGGTCCTGTAGCCGCATGCTGTGGTTGCTGGGGCCGGCCTACGAGCCGGCCGTCGCGGATGACCTGGCCTGAAGCGAGCATCGGGCCGAGCAGTGGTGGGGCGGCGTCCCACCTACATAGGAGGGAACACCATGTCCACTGATGCTATCGATCTGCTCATTGAGGACCACCGCAAGATTCGCGGGCTGTTCAAGGAGTTCCAAGACGCGGGGTCGGATGCCAACAGAAAGGGTCAGCTGGTAAGCCAGATCCTCGAAGCACTGACCATGCACACCTACATCGAGAACGAGTGTATGTACCCGGAGACCCGCAGGCTGCTGCCGGACCTCGATGAAGCGGTACTGGAGTCCTACGAAGAGCACCACGTCGCGGACGTGCTGGGCTTTGAACTGGCCATGATGAGCCCAAGTGATGAGCATTTCGAGGCGAAGACAATGGTCCTTATCGAGGCCGTCACCCATCACATCCAGGAAGAGGAACAGGAGTGGTTCCCGAAGGTCCGCGCGGGTGTTGCGCCTGAACAGCTGCAGGACCTCGGTGCCCGGCTGGCGGAACTGAAGAAGAAGGCGCCCCGGAAGCCGACGGCGCCGCGCGCGCTGAAGAAGGCGATGGACGCCGTGCGGGCGTGACCCGCCAGGGTAAGGGGCCAGCGCCGGCGTGGTCGTTGTTCCTGAGGCAGCCTGCGTCAGCTCGTCACGGCGAGCGGGCCGCGGCATGCCTGCGGTGCACATGTCGGCAGCCCTGACGAGCCTTCCAGCGGTTGGTCTAGAGCGGTGGATGGCTTCCAGAAGGCCCTGCCGGTGCTCAACGACGGCGCGTCGGTCATCCTGTCCGGCTCGACCGCCGCCACCAGCGGCACCCCCGCCTTCGGGGTCTACGCCGCTTCCAAGGCCGCCATCCGCTCGTTCGGCCGTACCTGGGCCGCCGAGTTGACCGGCCGCGGGATCAGGGTCAACACCCTCATTCCGGGCCCGACCGAGACCCCCGGTGTCACCGGCCTGGCTGCCAGCCCGGACGAGGCCGCCGGGCTGCTGCAGATGCTCGCCTCCACCGTGCCGCTGGGCCGGATGGGCCAGCCCGAGGAGATCGCCAACGCCGCCCTGTTCCTGGCCTCCGACCAGAGCAGCTTCATGACCGGCGGCGAGATCTTCGTCGACGGTGGCGCGAAGCAGGTCTGACCGACGCGGCGTCCGGAGCACCCACGGCGGCATCGGACGCCGGGACCGCGGTGCCGGCAGGCCTGTCCTCGGCAACGAGGCGACGGCCGGCACCGCCGGGCGGGAGATCACCGCCGCCACCCTGAGGCGGGATTGCACAGGTCAGGCAGGCTTCCATTGCCTGGTGGACGTTCGCGGCCGCCGCTGGGAGCATCGGTGCGGGATGAGCGGCGGACCGGCGTACCCTGACCGGCTGGCGCCCACACTTGGGCGGGGCAGCGAGGTCGGTGGTATGAGCGAGCGAGACGCGCTGCATGGTCTGCTGCGGCAGTCGCACCGCGCCCGGCCCGAGGACCTACCCGGGATGGCACGGCAGGCCGCTCAGCAGCTCGGCGCCGACGACATGGTCCTCTACCTGGTCGACCACGAGCAGCGTCAGCTGCTTCCCATGCCAGGCCCGGGCGCACCACCGCGTGAGTCGCTGGCCATCGAGGGGACCCTGGCCGGCCGGGCATTCAGCATGCTGTGCCCCTTCGGCGGGGCCACGGACGCCGGCGGGGCCCGGCTGTGGCTGCCGCTGCTCAACGGCCTGGAACGCATGGGCGTCGCGGAGGTGGTCACCGCCGCCCCCGTGCCCGACTCCTCGGTGGCCGCGTTCGAGGCGGACGCGTCCCTGCTCGCCGAGCTGGTGATCAGCCGGTCGCAGTACAGCGACACGATCGAGCGGATCCGCCGGCGGGCGCCGATGCGCCTGGCCGCCGAGATGCTGCGCGCCCAACTTCCACCGCTGACCTTCTCCACCGGGCACATGATCATCAGCGGGATCCTGGAGCCCTGCTACGACGTGGGTGGTGACGCCTTCGACTACGCGGTCAACGGCGACATCGCCCATCTCGCTCTGTTCGACGCAGTCGGGCACGGCTCCGGCGGCGGTATGCGCGCGGTGATGCTCGCCAGCCTGGCTCTGGCCGCGTATCGCAACGCCCGCCGGGACGGTTTCGACCTGATCGCGACGTACCATCACATCGACACCGCCGTACGGGACCATGACCGGCGTGGCCTGATCACCGGCGTGCTGGCCGAGCTAGACCAGCGGACCGGCCGGCTGCGGGTCATTGCCGCCGGGCACCCGAGTGGGCTGGTGATCCGCCGAGGCAAGGTCGCCACCGTCCTGCCCACTCCCACCGCCCTGCCGGTCACCCTCGGCGACAGGCGGCCACCCGTGGTGGCCGAGGAAGCCCTCGAACCCGGCGACGACCTGCTCTTCTATACCGACGGCATCATCGAGGCCCGGTCGGCCGACGGGGAGCGGTTCGGCACAGAGCGGTTGGTCGACTTCACCGTCCGGGCCCTGGCTGACGACCCAGCGGGCAACCCTGCTGGAGCTGTTTCTCGATCTGGTGTTCGTCGCCGCACTCGCGCTAACTTCACGAAGCTTGGCGCAGAGGCTCGACTGGGTCGGCGTTCTCCAGACCGTGGTGCTACTGATGGCGGTCTGGTGGGTGTGGTCCGTCACCGCGCTGGCAACCGACCTTTACCACGCGCAGCGGCCGCCCATCTTCGCCATGACGCTCTGGGTCATGCTCGGGACCATCCTGATGGCTGGCTCGCTGCCCGGAGCCTTCTCCGACCACGCCCTGGTCTTCGCTGGCGCTTACGTGGCGATCCACGTGGGACGTGGTTTCTTTCTCGCCTTCACGCTTCACGGCCGCACGGCGCGGCTACACGCCAGCCGGTTCATCTTCTGGTTCGTCGTGTCCGCCGTACCGTGGCTCGCCGGCGGCCTCATGGCAGGCATGGCGCGGAACCTGCTGTGGGCCGCTGCGCTCGCCATTGATTACGGGTCAGCCTGGCTCCGCTACCCCACGCCCCAGCTCGGTCGGGTACCTACGTTTCAGTACAAGGTGGCAGCCGACCACCTGGCGGAGCGCTACCGGCAGTTCTTCACTCTCGCCCTCGGTGATCTCATCCTCGTCACCACCCTGACCTACGCCGACGCCGAGGTGACGGCCGAGCGCACAGCGGCGCTCCTCGTCTCGTTCGCGGCCACCGTGCTGCTGTGGCAGATCTACGTCCACCGCGCAGGGGCCCTGCTACAAGCCGCCATCCAGTCCTCCCGGGATCCGGGCGGATTCGTGAGGTCCGCGCCCAACACTCACCTGCTCATGGTGGCCGGCGTGGTCGCCGCCGCCGCCGGTTTCGAAAACGTCATCGCCCATCCCACCGAGCGCACCACGCCCTGGCTGGCCGGTGTCATTCTCGGTGGACCTGCGTTGTTCATGGCCGGACGAGCCCGGTTCGAATACGAGGTGTTCAGCCGGGTGTCGCCGTCTCGGCTGGTCGCACTGCTCGTGCTGGCAGTCGCGGCACCCGCCCTGGTGCTCGCACCCTCCCTGGTGGCCGGCGTCACCGCCGCGCTCGTCCTGGGCGGGGTTGCCGTCGCGGATGGCATCCGTGCCCACGGGAACCCACCCGAGCCACCAGCGCCCGCCATGTAGCTGGAAGCCACCTGGCCGTTCCGCCATGGACGATGGCGGCCCCCGCCGACGGATATCCACAGGTACCCAGGAGTGCCCGCAGACCGGTCCGCATCGGGGCCGGAGTGCTTCCCCCACGCGGACGGTCCGCGGCCGATCAGCTCAGTTGACGGTCACCGGGATGGTCTTCGGCGGCTGTTGCAGTTGCCCGTAGTTGTCCACCGCTCTGATCGAGACGGTGTAGGCACCTGCCGGGACCACCGGCGACGTGTACGCGAAGTTGGACCCCGGGGAACCCTGACTGGTGAGGAAGGCCGAGATCCAGGGTGAGCCGCCGAACACACCGGCGGAGTTCATCCCCTGACCGGCGCTGTTGAGGATCTGGACCTCCACCCGGGCCATCCCGACGTCGTCCACGGCACGTCCGGTGACCACGATCCTCGAGTCGGTGTAGACCTGGGCGTCCTGCGGGGTCAGGCTCGGTTCCAGCCGGGGATCGAGGTCGCCCGGGTACACGAGGTATCGAGCGGTGGCGCCGGAGGTCGAACCATCCTGCTGGCCCGCCGTGTCGACGGCCCACGCCTCGACGCTGTACTCACCCTTGGTCGGCAGGTCGATCGGCAGGCCGAACGTGGTGCTGGTCGCCCCGGGCGAGGCGAGGGCGGCGTTCACGGTGGCGAAGCTGGCCGCCATGGTGCCGTTCGGCTGCACGTACCGGCCGGTGTCCAGGTCGCGCAGCGCCACCCGCACGCCCTGCACGCCCTTGTCGTCGGTCGCCGTGCCGGCCAGGTCGAGGTGCAGCTGCTCGACGTTCTGGTCGACACCGGTGAAGCTCAACAGACCGTTCGGGAAGGCGTCACCGGGTACCTGGGCGGTGACGCTGAGCCGGCCCATGTTGGCGCTCGCCGTGGTCAGGCCCAGGTTGTCGGTGGCCCGTACCCGGAAGTCGTACACGCCGGGCGTGAGCGGCGCGGTGGTGTAGGACCAGTTGTACGACGCGGCGTTGAGGTTCGTCGGCGAGATCCGGTAGTAGGCCGCGATCGAGTCGGCGCCCCACGTGCCGTCGGCGGCCAGCGCCTCGCGCGTGGTGTTGTTGCGCAGGTAGATCTCGACCGACTTCAGGGTGTCGTCGTCGCCGGCGGTCCCGGAGAAGGTGATCGAACCGCCGGGGGCGACGGTGATCGGTGCGGCAGCGGTGGGCGGTGTCATCGGCACGGGGTTGCTGATGGCCACCGTCGGCGGGACACCGGTCGCCGAGATGATCCAGTCCCGGGTGTCGCCGCGCAGGTCGCTCTGACCGGCGGTGTCGATGGCGGTGGCGGTCATCTTCCAGTCGCCCTCGACGGGGAGGGTCACCTCGACCTGCCAGGTGGCCGACAGCGCGCCGATGACGTCCGGCTCGCCGCGGAACGTGTTGTAGACCGGGGCGACGCTCCCGTCGTCCTGCAGGTACTGGTTGTTCGGGGTGCGGAACGAGTACGTCAGCGCGCTGACGCCCTTGTCGTCACTGGCGGTGCCGGTGGCGATGAAGGTCTTGGTGGTGAGCAGGCCGCCGGTCGGCGAGGTGATCCTCGTCGACGGTGGCAGGTCGTCGAACCGGAAGGTCTCGATCTTCTTGACGGCCTTCGTGGCGTCGCTCGCGCCGTCGCGGGCGAACGTCTTCGCCTGGAGCTGGTATTCGCCGCTGGGCAGCGACACGGAGAGGGACCACGAGGTCGAGGGAGTGTTCAGCGCTGCGACTGCGGCGTTGATGCTGTTGGCGGCGCCCCACGTCACGCGGTCGTCCTGCAGGTACTGCTTCGAATTCCGGTTCTGGATCTCCACCTGGACTCGGGTGACACCGGCCGGAGCGGTCGCCTTGCCGTCGATCACGAATGCCGCGTTGGCGGGCTTGACCGCTCCCTCGATGGGCGTGGCGATCGTCGTGTCGACCGACGAGGCCGCCGGCGCCCGGCTGAGGTCGAAGAATCCGACCCGCCCGACCGTCTTGGCACCCTTGATGTTGCCGTCGCCACCGACGAACAGACCTCGCGGGGTGGCCAACATGGCCTTCTCGCCCTCGTACGAGTTGGAGCCCGGGTTCCATTCGAGCGCCGTGCCGGTCTTCGGGTCGAGCGCGCCGAGGTGGTCACGGCGGACCACCTGGTCGCCGAGACCGTAACCGCTCAGGCCCTGCCCGGTGCCGTAGCCGACGTTGTCCAGCCCAGGCCAGGGGACGTTGGAGGTCGGCGATTCCTGCCAACTGAAGTGGCCGCCGACGTACACGGCCGTTTCGGTGATGGCGACCGAGTAGACGCTGTCGAAGTGCCGGGACACCCAGATCGGCTGGACGTTGTCGTTGCCGGTCACCGGGAACGCGATCGCGGTGTCGTTGATCGGCGGGCGGTCGCCGCCCGAGCCGCTGGTGACGACGAAGTAGGAGTCGTTCGGCGCGATGTCACCGGCGAAGACCCGTTGGATGCCGCCGACGAAGGAGAGGTTGTCCTCCCACAGGCGGGTGCGCCACGGCAGCAGGGCCTTGGTGGCGGTGTTGATGAGACCGACGCCGTAGCGGTCCTGGCCGGCGATCTGCCGACCAGTGTGGACGACCAGCAGCTTGCTGTCGTCGTGCGTCAGCTTGAGCTGCTGCACGGTGAGCAGGCCGCCGACGCCGATGCCGCCGGACAGGGGCAGGTTGAATCCGCTGTCCACCGCGCCGGTGGTCGGGTTGAGCGCGACCAGGCCGCTGCGACTCACGCCGTTCACCTTCGTGAACTGGCCGCCGACGTACACCGCGGTCTTGCTCACGGCCAGAGCGGTCGCGCGTGCGTCCGCGGTTGCGGTGAACGCCGCGATCGGAGCACCGGTGACCGGGTTCAGCCGTACGATCTTGCGCTTCGCGACCCCACCGACCGTGTTGAACGATCCGGCGACATACAGCGACGAGCCGTCCGGTGCGGCTTCGACGGCCTCGACGGAGCCGTCGAACGTCGGCCGGAAGCCCGTATCGATCTTCCCCGTGTCGATGTTGTACGAAGCCAGCGACCGCTGGGCGATCGGCGTCGCGCCGACGTTCGCGATCGACGTGAACGAGCCGGCGATGAAGACCCGGTTTCCGATCAACGCGATGTCGGTGATCTCGCCGTTGGTGATCCTCGGCGTGTCGGTGCGCGGCGCACTCGGCACCAGCCCGGTGTGCCCCGGCACCGGTAGGGCCGCGATCGCGGCAGTACGGACGGCGGTGCGCGTGGCGTCGCCGCCCACCGTCTTCAGGACGGTGCGCGTGGTGGTGCTCGCGGCATTGTCGGCGAGCTTGCCCGCCACCGTGCTCGCAGCCGCCGGCAGGCCCGTCAACACGACAGCCCCGGCGACCAGACCCGCAACGGTGCGGCTCCGAACGTGCATCGAGACAACCCCCTGTAACGCCCGAATCGCGCTACCGGGTCGGCCCCCGGGCAGCGTCCACTCGCCGGCGTGCCGGAGTCACCGTAGGAGTCAATGCCCCCTCGTGGTACGGCGGCCGCCGGAAACGGACCGCTCGACATCAATTCCGGCCCCACCGGCGGGCCCCGTCACCTTCGGATCCACACCCGCTCCACCAATCGGATCGGTGCACGGCTGCCCATCGGGCCGCCGCCGGTCTGATCGACCCATTCGACTGGCCGCCGGTCGAGCGAGCGAGGATTCCACCCCCGACCGGCGCCCGGTGTCCACGGCGCGCTCATTGACAGGCGGGCGTGGTGTCCGACGAGGCTGAGCGGTAGCGGGGCCTGCGCCGTCCCGGGTTGCGCCACATCGGGTAGGCGGTGGTGCCGTCGGGAAGCGTGAAGGGCTCGTGGGAAACGTAGCCGTGCCGGACGTAGAGGTCTCGGTCGGCGGTGGTGGTGGCCTCGGTGTATGCGGGCAGCAGGCCGCGGTCCATCCAGGCGTTGCTGCTGGCGAGCAGCGTCGCGGCGCGACTGATCGGCCGCGGGCTCGGTGTCACCGCGAAGAACGCCAGGTGGTTGTGGGGACCGGCGGGCCGATGGGTGCCCAGGACGTCGTTCAGTTGGATGAAGCGGTCGAGGTGGTCGCCGCAGGCGACGGCGAGCCGTTCCCCGTAGCCGGTCGGGGGTGGGATGGGGCCGTTCCGGTGGAACCAGACGGCGGCGGCGGAGCGGTCGTTGAGGAGGTAGGCCTCGCCGAAGAGGAGCGCGTGCTCGGTCCAGATCCGGGCGACGGTGGTGAGCACGTCTCGTCGACAGCGTTCGTCGGGCACGAGCCACGCGCCGATGGGATCGCGGGCGAGGGAATCGGCGACAAGCTCGGCGATGTCGGCGATGTCGCACCATCGGGCACGTTCGACCGGCAGCGAATTGTTCACAGGTACTCCTGGTAGGTACGGCGGTTGGCAGACGGCGTTTGCCGAAGCGCGATGCGGGCTCGGTAGGCCAACTCCAGGCGGCACGTGAGGCGCCCGGAGGGCGGCAGAACCTTCCGCGGAACTCGAGCGTCGGCGAGCAGCGGTACGGGCAGGGCCAGCCCTGCCCGTGCATGGGCATTCAGGCGGCAGCGATGCTGGCGGCTTCGCTCAGGCGGGTCTGGTGTCCGGCTGACGCGATCGGTCCGCGAGCGTGGCGCCCCGGGCCACGGCACAGCCCTGCGGTTCGAGTTCCGGCGTCCACGAGCGAAGCGAGGCGTCGGCAGCCCCGGTTCCGCCACCGGCGGGGCCGTTACCGGCCGTGCTGCCAGGGCTGGCAGGGGTCAAGCCATCGGAGCGAGTCGGTTCGGCGGGCAACCGCAGCGCGGTCTCCCTGGCCGTGCCCGCTGACGGCCGGCCGCTCGCTGCTGGCTCCCAGGTCGGTGGGGGTGGCAGGGCTTTCGGGTGGATCGCGACGATCGGCAGGGCGGGACGGGCCACCGCAGCGGGGCTGGTGATCGTCGGCGGCCGGCCGGCTGGCGTCGGGGTGACCTCGACCGGATCGCCGGGAAAAGTCGGGGGCGCTGCGGGTCCGCCGATGATCGGCTGGACCAGGTCGAGCACCGGACCGACGACGGGACCCAGGACCTCGACGATCGGCTGGGTCACCGGGCGGACGACCGCGCCGACCGGTTCGAGCAGCCCCGCCCCGGCGGTCTGCCGCACAATCGGCGACGCGAGGCCCACGACCGGACGCGTCACCGGCTCGGTCGCCTCGACGACCCTTTCCACGTCGGCAACTGCCGATACGTCCACCACCGCCCGTACCGGTGCCGACACCTCCGACCGCTCAGCCGCGGGCCCGCCGACCGTGGTCCCCGGCTCCGTGCCCGCCGGCCGGCGCGTCGCGCCCGTCGACCTCGGTGGGGCCGCAGCGGTATCGCCGTCGATGCGGGCTGCTGGCTCGTCGACAGCCGGCCCGGTGAGCGAGTAGGGACCGCAGGGCAGCGGAGCGCCGAGCAGCCGGCCGGCTCCGTTGAGCACGTCACGCAACAGGCAAGGTCGGGCGGGTTCGGCAGCGTGTGCGGCGTCGTCGGCGATCGCGTCGTACCCGCCCCATACGCCGAGGACTCCACCGAGCAGGAGGAGGCCACGCATTGTCGTCCGAGCGAGTCGGCCGCGACATCGCACCACGGGACCTCCGAGCGGAACTCCGCTTTCCCACGCCAGGCTCCGATTTTGCCTCCGGTGAGCCTCCAGGCACTCTCCGACACGCACGTCGGGCCGTTACCGGCCGGGGACACGCCCCCACGTCGAGCGTTTCTCGAGCCGATCCACCGACCATGGACTCACCGGCGCCGGCGGGCGTCGGGGCGATGCGGGCAGAGTCGGCGAGGGTGGTGAGGTCGGTGCCGGCAGGGTATGTGCGGTGGCTCCGGGCGGTGTCGCGGACACTGTGGCGGGGCCTGCAACACTGCGGGGCCGGCTACACCGGCCTGATCCTGCCGCCACCCGCCGCGGCGCCGGAACCGGAAGGAACAACCGCGACGGTCACCGCCCCGGCATCGGGGCATCCGGAGCGGCTCGCGGCCCATGTGCCGATGTCGCGGGTGGAGAAGCGACTCTGGGCGGACCTCGGTCACCACCACCGGGCCGACTGAGCGGTCGGAGCGGGACGATCGCGTCAGCCCGACGGCCGGTCGGACTCCGGCTGGTAGATGTCCGGCACGCCGTCCCGGTCGCGGTCGGCGGTCTCCGCCTCGTACACCCGGCGGTAGAGCCGCCCCCGGGCGCGCAGAATGATCGTGGCCACCATCGCGGCGAGCAGCGACCCGGTGAGCACAGCGACCTTTGCGTGACCGTCGCGTTCACTGCCCAGACCGAACGCCAACTCGCCGATGAGCAGCGACACGGTGAACCCGATGCCGCCGAGGAGGGCCAGGCCGAGCACGTCGAGCCAGTTGAGGCCCTCGTCCAGATCCGCGCGGGTGAAGCGGGAGACCAGCCAGGTGGCGGCCATGATGCCGACCGGTTTGCCGACGACCAGGCCGACGACGATGCCGAGCGCGACGCGGTCGGTCAGCGCGGTGGCCAGGCCGGCGGCACCGCCGACGGTGACCCCGGCGGAGACGAAGGCGAAGACCGGCACCGCGATGCCGGCGGAGATCGGCCGGAACCGGTGCTCGAAGTGCTCGGCCAGACCCGGGCCGGCATCCGGCCCCCCCGCGGCCTGACTACGGATCACCGGGACGGTGAAGGCCAGCAGGACGCCGGCCACGGTGGCGTGCACCCCGGACGCGTGCACCAACGCCCAGGTCACGACCGCCAGTGGCAGGAGCAGCCACCAGGAGCGGACCCGCCGCTGCACCAGCACGGTGAAGATCGCGAGCGGGACCAGCGCGCCGAGCAGCGGGAGGACCGACAGGTGCGCCGTGTAGAAGACGGCGATGATCACGATCGCCAGCAGGTCGTCGACGACCGCCAGGGTGAGCAGGAAGGTGCGCAGCGCCGACGGCAGGAAGCGCCCGGCCACGGCCAGCACGGCGAGGGCGAAGGCGATGTCGGTGGCGGTCGGGATCGCCCACCCCTTCGCGCCGCCACCGCCCGCGATCAGGGCGTAGAGCACGGCCGGTACGAGCACGCCGCCCGCCGCCGCCGCGACCGGCACCGCCGCCCGGCGTGGGTCCCGCAGGTCGCCGGCGACGAATTCGCGCTTCAGTTCCAGCCCCGCGACGAAGAAGAAGATCGCCAGCAGGCCGTCGGCGGCCCAGGTGGCCACGCTGAGGTCGAGGTGTAGCGACGCCGGGCCGAAGCGGAGGTCGCGCAGCGTGTGGTAGCCGTCCGACCAGGGGGAATTCGACCAGGCTAGGGCGAGCAGCGCGCCGACGAGCAGCAGCGCTCCGCCGACCGTCTCCTTGCGGAGGATGGCGGAGATGCGACTGGTCTCGCCCCACGAGCGGCGGGCGAAGAGGCTGGCTCGGCGCCGGGCGGCGTCGGTCACGGGATCTCCTCGTCGACAGGGGTCGCGTCGTCCATCGCCGACCAGACTTCCCGGCACACCGCTGACTACCGTATCCGGCGGCCGCGCGGCCAAACCCCGGAGGGCCCTCGTGCCGTGCGGCGAGTCGCCGGTGGCCGGCCGGACCGGTGCAACGTCGCGCTGAGCGGGGGTCGGGGGACCGCGCTAGGCTCGCCCCACGGGACCTACCCCGTCGGGCATCACCGACTTCGACAGCTACGCCGACGCCGTACCGCCCCGGCTTTGCCCCTCCTTCCCGGAAGGCGTGGTGTCACATGGCGGACGGGCCTCCGATCCTCGTCGGCGTTCCCGACGGCACGGGGTGGGTCGGCACCCGCGCCGGTGTCCGCGGCACGGCGGCCGAGGGGTCGCCATGACGGGTCCGGCCTCGCCCGTCGCGCGGGACTTCGTGCACGCCGCCCTGATCGTCGACTCGGAAGACGCCCTGCGCGCCCGGCTCGTCCCCGCGCTGCGGCGGTCGGTCGCGGCGCACGAACGGGTCCACCTGCTGGTCGGCGCGCACGTCGAACGGGTCCTCCGCGACGCCCTGGGCACCGTGGCCGACCGGCTCGAATGGGGCGAAAGCGCCACCTTCCACCTGCGGCTGGGCTTCGCGTACGAGCGGCTCCGCCGGTATCTGGCCGCCCAGCACGCCGCCGGCAGCAGCGTCCACGTGATCACCGAGGCCGACGTGTCGGCCCCCGAGCGGGACGCCCCGGTTGACCGCGCCACCGCCCACCTGTCGTACGAGTCCGCGTGCGGCGACGCCTACGCCGACTACGGCTGCGCGGTCACCTGCCTCTGGGACAGTCGGCGCCACCCCACGCCCCTCATCGAGAGCGTCCGGACCCTGCACAACCACGAACTCACCGACAGCGGCTGCCTGCCCAACTCGGGGCACGTCGGGTCGGCCGACTACCTGCGGCGGATCAGCGAGATCCCGCTTGCCGCCGTGCCGACGATGGTGGACCTCGACGTCGGCCTGGTGGCCCTCGATCAGCTCAACCCGCTCCGCGCCGCGCTGCGCGGCTGGGCCGAGGCGAGATCGTTCGACGCGGACGCGACGGGTGACGTCGTCGTCGCGGTCACCGAGGTGGCCACGAACGGCCTGGTCCACGGCGCGCTCCCGGTACGCCTGCGGTGCTGGCACCACGGGGACACGCTCATCGTCCAGGTCGACGACTCGGGCGACCGCCCGATCCCGCCGACGGCCGGCTTCCGCGGGCCCGGCAGCGCGGACCGGGTCGGCGGGCGAGGTCTCTGGCTGGCCCGACAACTCGCCGACGTGGTGACCATGCACTGCGGGGAGAGCAGCACCAGCGTACGGTTGCACTTTCCGCACGTGGGCACGCACGGTCGGCCGGCCGGCCGGCTGACCGGGCCGCCGACAGCGGCGACCCCGAGCCGACGTCAGGCCCGCGCCGGCGTGGTCAGCGCCGCAGTTCGCGCCAGGCCGGGTCGCCCCCGCGCCAGGCGCCGGCGAGAATGCTGGCCGAGCCACGGCTGGGGCACTCCTGCACCTTCGACCGTCCGAGGGCGCCGCCGATCTGCGCCTGGACCTCCCACCGCTGCCCATCCGTGCGGATGTACACATCGCGACGCCCACGTGCCGTCGCGTCCCCATTCCACCAGTGCTCCTCGACGATCACCTCGCGACGGTATCTCAACAGGTGGCCGGACCGCACCGCCCGGCAGCCGGATCGGGACCGGACCGCCGCCGGGCTCCGGGCGTCGTACCGGACAGAAGCCGCGGTGGCGGCCATCGGGGCGGCGAACGCCTCCCCGACGAAGGGACCAGCCGTCAACGAGTCGCTACTGTCGGTAGCGACAGCCCAATCCCGACTCGGTGATCAGCTGCCGGGGGCGGGCGGGGTCGTCCTCCAGGTTGCGCCGGAGCTGGGCCATGTACTGGCGCAGGTAGTTGGTCTCATCAGGTCGAACCGGGCCAGCAGGTAGGCCACCACCCGCCGCCCTCCGCCCGGCCGAGGTGGCGCAGGTCCGCCATGAGCCTGAGGTTCTTCGCGAGCACGCCCTGCGCGGGCAGGTCGCCTCGACGGCCGGCCGTGGTGTGGTTGTCGTCGTCATGCCGCCCAGCGTTGCGACGGCGGGGATCACCACGGTTTCACGCCTCCGGAACGGCGGGTCAACCGTCCAGGCGGCGGACCATGTTCATGATGCTTTCCACCTGGGCCCCGCCCTTGATCGGGTAGTTGCTGCCGCCGAGGTAACCCCACCAGTCCCAGCATCCGTTCGGGTTCACCCCGGACGATGTCGCCTGCGGGTAGAGAACGATCAGCCGGTTGGTGTCGGCGTACTGGTTGAGGTTGGCCCGGTCGACGAAGGCGGTGCCGACCTTGGAGTAGCCCTGCACGCAGCCGTGCAGGGCGACCAGCAGCCGACAGGTCTGCCCGCCGGCACAGGCGCTCGGGACGTACGCGAAGCCGTTGGCGTCCATGCTCAGGCCGTTGGCCCAGCCGTTGACCGCGAAGACGTCCTGGCTGAACCGGATCAGCGTGCCACCGAGCGGGCCGGTGTTCGGCGCCGCCACCGAGCCGAGGAGCTTGCCGAGGAAGGCGCCCTGCGGGTCGGTGCCGCAGTCGTTGAGGTACGGCGAGGCGGTCGCCGTGCAGCCCACCGTGCCGTACGGGGTGACCCAGGCATGCCCGGCGGCGCTGGCGGACTCGTACCGCACGCTGGCCCCGAAGTCCTGGTAGTAGCGGACCAGGTCGTCGGTGACGGATTTCTTCACGGTGTTGTCGTTGCCGCCGTGGTAGACGTACACGGGCTGGCCGGCGAGGTTGCCGGTGCCGTCGATCCAGCCGTACGACGCCCAGCTGCGGGTGTAGCTCTCCAACGTGGAGACGTACGTCGGGTAGCGGTTGTCGCCGCAGCCGTAGAGCGCCTGCGAGGCGTTGTTCTGCGCGCAGTAGTAGGGCCCGGCCGCGAAGACGGCGGCGCCGCGGATCCGCGCCGAGTAGGCGACCTGGAGCTGGGTGGCCATGTACCCGCCGGAGGAGACCCCGGCGACGTAGACGGCGGAGACGGGGTACGTGCCGAGCGAGCCGGCGACCGGGGGCTTGGTGTACGGCGTGCTCGCCGCCCGGGCGGCGACGCCGCCGGGCAGGACCAGGAGGAGGACGGCGGCGAGGGTGGTGACGGCTTTCCACGGTGACTTCATGGCGTTCTCCCGTCCGAGCGCCGGCGGGACGACCGGCGTGCGAGGACGCTAACGTGATATCGACCACAGCAGATATCCGCACGGCCGACACCTCGGCGGTCGCGGGAGTGTGGGGCTCCCACCCGACCGCCGTTTCCGCCCCGGGCAGGCCGGGCACGCCGTCCGCGCGTTGCCGGGGGTCCGGCAGCCGGGTGCGGAACTGGCAGTTGGGTGGGCGGACCGCGTATGCCTGCCCGGTGGACCAGCGGCCGGGACGTCAACCGTCGCCCTTCTCCTCCTCGCCATTCTTGTCTTCCTTGCCCTTGCGGTCGTCCTTCTTTTCACCGTTCTGGCGGGGAGCGGGCCGACTGGTCTGTCCGGCGACGGTGAGTGCGCTGCGACAGGACCTTCCGTTCAGGCGGAACTGGTCGGGCAGGGAGGTGGTCCCCCGGTAGGTCACTGCCACGGTGGCGGTGACGGTCCGCGTGGGCGGAAGGTTACCGATGCTGGCCTGGATCGTGTCGCCGCTCTGCCGCCAACTGCCCGGAGAGCCCTGGACGAGGCGCTGGTGGCCGGGGAGGCTGAACGCCAGCCGCGCGTCGTCGATGGGCACCGGGCCGGTGTTGGTGATGCTGACCCGAGTGGAGGACCGGCCGTCGACGGCGCCGCTGAGGGAGTACCGGACACTGCACTCCGGCTGGCGTTGGCCGATGCCCTCGACGGCGGTCGGGGTGCGGGCCTCGGTCGGATCACCGCCGGACGAGCCCTCGGCGGACAGGGCGACGGCCACCGCCCCGGAGGCCAACATTGCCGCGGCGGCGGCCCCAGCGACGGCCGCCCGCCGTGACGGAGGGAGCCGCCGCCAACGGTCCAGGGGCACCGCGACGAGCCGCGACGCCGGGACGGCGGCTACGACCAGGCCGCGCGCCGGAGACCAGCTACGGGTGGGTGCCGGCTCCGGGATGATTCCGGCGCCGTCGTTGAGGGTGCCAGCGAGCAGCAGCGTGGCCGGGGATAGGCCGGCGACGGCGCCGAGGACCGAAGCCGCCTCGGCGGCCGGCGGGCGGTCGACCGGTTCCTTCGCAAGGCAGCGGCGGCACAGCTCACCGATCTCCGGAGGCAGGTCGGCGATGTCCGGCAGCGCGGCCGGTTCGTGGTAGCGATGGGCGGCGACCATCTGGGTGGTGGTGGAGGCCCGCCACGGCAACCGGCCGGCCAGGGCGCGGTAGAGGAGCAACCCCAGCGCGTACACGTCGGTGGCCGGGTGTACCGCACCTTGTTCCAGCCGCTCGGGGGCCAGGTATGCCGGGGTACCCAGCAGCCCTTCGGGCAGCCCTTCGGGATCGCCGGAAGTAGCCGAGATGCCGAAGTCCACCAGCTTGACCCCACCGCCGGCCACCATCACGTTGCCGGGCTTGACGTCCCGGTGCACGACCCCGCGCCGGTGGGCGGCGGCCAGTGCCGCGGCGACCTGGGCGCAGATCAGCACGGCCACCCGCCAGGGCAGCGGGCCGCCGGTGAGCAGCTGGGACAGCGAGCGGCCCTCGACGACCTCCATGACCACGTACGGCACCGGCGGTCCGCCGGAGGCGGTGGCCTCGCCGTAGTCGTACACCTCGACGATGTTCGGGTGGCGGAGCCGGGCCGCGGAGCGGGCCTCGGCCCGGATCCGGTGCAGCAGTTGGGGATCGGCCGCCAGCTCCGGGGAAAGCAACTTCACCGCCACGTCCCGGCCGAGCACCTCGTCGTGGGCACGCCAGACCACCGACATGCCGCCCGCACCCAGCCGCTCGAGCAACCGGTAACGACCATCCAGCATCGACTCGACGTCCACCGTCGGAAAGTGCCCCGGCCGGCGTTCCGGAAAACACCGGACGGTGGGGCCCCCGGGGTCGGGTGACGGGCGTCAGCGGCCGGGCAGCGCCTGGGCGACCTGCGTCGCCCCGGCGATGAGGATGTCGTATCCGTTGGCGCCGACCTTGCCTTCGCGGCGCAGGTCGGTCAGCTCCTCGGCGAACTCCCGCAGGTTCTCCCGCGCTTGTCCGGCTCACCGTCGGCAATCCGCTCCTCCGCCTCGCGCAACCGTTTCCGCAGCTCTTTGCCGTCGCCTGGGCGTAGCTGCCGCTGCTGCACGAGACCGTCCACCGTGGCCCGCAATCCCGCAACCAGTTCCGCCGGGCTGGCCGCCCGCCGCGGGGACGAAGGGGAAGGGGAAGGGGAACTGACGGGGGTGGGCGAAACCTCGTCGATCACGGGTTCGGTGGGATCGACAGGCGCGGACGTGTCGATCGCCATGGTGGGACCGGTGGTGGGGCCAGCGTCCTCATCACCGCCGAAGGCCAGCATGAGCGTGGCGACCACCAGCACGACGGCCGCTCCCCCCACCGCCAGCCACATCAGCCGGCTTGCGTCGTCCGGGGACCGGTGGCGACTGCCGGCCGGGCGGACCAACGGCAACACGCTCGTGGGCGGGGCCACGTCGGCGCCGCGCGAGTCATGGGGGGCGGACACGCCGGACATCATGCCACGAGCGGCCGACCAGAGCCTCTTCCTCCGGCAGACCAAGGCTCGACCTACGGTGGTCGGGTGCGTCAAGGCTTACTCCCCGCCATCCTGGCCGTCGTGCTCGCCGCCGCGACCGGCGGTTGCGGGGGCGGAGAGGCGTACGCCGCACTGCGGCACCCGTTCCGGGGGGCGACCCTGCTCGTGGACGCGGACAGCCCGGCGAAGCATTGGCGGAACGACCACGGTGCCGGGTGGCTGGACCCGATCGCGGACACCCCGCAGGCCCGTTGGCTGGCCGGTCCGGCAGACCTGACCGACCTGCGCCCGTACCTCGCGCCCAGGACCGGCGGGCCTTGCCGTCGCCGCCGCCCCGGGCCATCGAACTCGAGAAGTGGAACCTCGGCACCCCCGCGGAACTGCGCAAGCTGCGGGCGTCGCTGCGCGCGGCGTTGACCCGCTACGGCCTGGCCCAGGGGGAGGAACTCGACGAGGTGCCCGGCCTGGTCGTGCTGGTCGCCACCGAGCTGGCGAGCAACGCGCTGCGACACGGTATCCCGCCGACCATCGTCACGCTGCTGGCCACCGATGACTGCTTCATGCTCGACGTCGCCGACCACGACCTGACGACGGTGCCCGAGCTGGCCGACACCCATCCGCTCGACTCGGGCGGCCGCGGGCTGCTGCTGTCGCAGTCGGTCTCCCTGGCCGTCGGCTGGTACGCGACGGAGGACACCAAGAACATCTGGGCGTCCTTCCCCCGCTGACCCGCCGCGCTGTCGGCCCTTGCCGGGCCGAGGTACGGACTGCCACGACGGCAACGGTGGCAACCGCCGGCTAGAAGCCAGCCACCGGGTGCGGGACGTACGGCCCCTCCAGCGCCGCCACCTCCTCGTCGGTCAGCTCCAGCTCCAGCCCGGCCACCGCGTCGGTCAGATGGTGCGGCTTGGTCGCGCCGACGATCGGCGCGGTCACCGTCGGATTGCGCGCCACCCAGGCCAGCGCCACCTGCGCCCGGGGTACGCCCCGCGCCGCCGCCACCCGGGCGACCGCCTCGACCACCGCCCGGTCCGGCTCCTCGGTCCGCGCGTAGAGCCCCCGGCCGAACTCGTCGGTCTCCGCCCGCGCGGTCCGCTCCCCCCAGTCCCGGGTCAGCCGGCCCCGGGCCAGCGGGCTCCACGGGATCACCGCGATCCCCTGGTCCGCGCAGAGCGGCAGCATCTCCCGCTCCTCCTCGCGGTAGAGCAGGTTGTAGTGGTTCTGCATGGAGACGAACCGGGTCCAGCCGTGCCGTTCCGCGGCCCAGAGCGCCTTGGCGAACTGCCAGGCGTACATCGAGGAGGCGCCGAGGTAGCGGACCTTGCCGGCGCGGACCAGGTCGTGCAGCGCCTCCAGGGTCTCCTCGATGGACGTACCCGGGTCCAGCCGGTGAATCTGGTAGAGGTCCACGTAGTCGGTGCCGAGCCGGCGCAGGCTGGCGTCGATCTCGCTCATGATGTGCTTGCGGGACAACCCGCCCCGGTTCGGCCCCGGACCCATCCGGCCGTGCACCTTGGTCGCGATGACCACCTCGTCGCGGCGGGCGAAGTCCTTCAGCGCCCGGCCGACGATCTCCTCGCTGGTGCCGTCGGAGTAGACGTTGGCGGTGTCGAAGAAGTTGACCCCCAGCTCCACCGCCTGCCGGATGAACGGCCGGCTCTGGTCCTCCGGCAGCGACCACGGGTGGGCGCCACGCGCCGGGTCGCCGTAGCTCATGCAGCCCAGGCAGAGCCGGGACACCTCCAGACCGGTGGACCCGAACTTCACGTACCGCATGCGGTGGGCCTCCTCAGCGCCAGCCGTGCTTCGGCTCGTAGCCGAGCACCCGGCGGGCCTTGTCGATGGAGAGCAGCGTCTCGTTACCGGTCAGCTCCCGGCGCACCGGAACCCCGGGGAAGACCTCCGCGGCCAGCTCGGCGGTGGGGCGGCTCATCACGGTGTCGGCGTTGGCGATGATGAAGACGTCCATGCCGGTCGCGTCGTGCTCCAGCGCCCGGCGGACCGCCTGCGCCCCGTCCCGGGCGTCGATGTAGCCCCACAGGTTCCACGAGCGCAGCGACGGATCGGCGTCGTACCCGGGAAAGGCGGCGTAGTCGGCCGGCTCCATCACGTTGGAGAAGCGCAGCCCGATCGCCTTGAGCCGGGGCTCCCAGCGGCAGAACTGGGCGACCATCTGCTCCTCGAGATGCTTCGCCAGCGCGTACGACGTCTCCGGCCGGGCCGGGTACTCCTCGTCCACCGGCAGGTACGGCGGCGGGGTCCCGAACGGCAGGCCGAGCAGCGTCTCGCTGGACGCCCAGACCACGTTGGTGATGCCGACCGCCCGGGCGGCGGAGAAGACGTGGTAGCTGGCGGTGATGTTGTTGCGGAAGGTCACCGCGTTCCCGGCCACGCCCGGCCCCGGGATGGCGGCCAGGTGCACCACCGCGTCCACCCCCGAGTAGCGCTCGTCGATGCCGGTGAACGCCTCCAGCACCTGACCCTGGTCGGTCAGGTCGATCCGGGTGAACGGGCAGCGCGGCTCGGCAGGCGCGACCAGGTCCAGGTTCACCACGTCGTACGAGTGGGCGAGCAGCTCGTCCACGACCGCGCGGCCGAGCTTCCCGCTGCCTCCGGTGACCACGACCCGACTCATCCGCCGTCCCCTCTCCCGGGGCCCCACGCCCCTGCCCCGCGCCACGTGTCCGCGGTCCATCTCACCACCCGCCGGGCGTCATGTGCAGTGCGGGATGGGTCAGTCCTCCGCCGGGATCGGGTCGTCGTACTGGCCGGACGGACCGGTGTGCAGGGCGCCGTCCACCCGGGGCCAGGCGTTCGGCAGGCAGCCGTGCAGGCCGAGGGTCTGCTGCTCCATCACCGGCGCCGGCCCGCCGGCCCGGGGACACAGCTCGTGGCCCCGGCCCAGGCGGTGACCGACCTCGTGGTTGAGCAGGTACGGCCGATAGCTGCCCAGATCGTCGAACTGCGGCACGCCGCGGGCCCACCGGGCGACGTTGATCACCACCCGGTCCCCGTTGCGGCAGGAGGTGTAGTGGTCGGACGGGTCCGCACAGAGTTCCCCCCGGGTCACCGGGGTGGCCAGCAGCACGGTGAAGTCGTCCGGCTCGTCCGGGCCGACCCGCTGGAGCCGCCACTCGCCGCCGCCGGTCCAGCCCCGCGGATCGGCGAGGATCACCGCGACCTCCCGGCCGAAGCGCTCCACGTCCACCTCGTCGATGCCCTCCTCGACCGCGACCCGGTAGCGGAGCAGCGGGCCGCTGCGGCCCGCCACGGCGCCACGGGCGGTGGCGGTGCGGAAGTTCCCCGTGCCCCGGGCCGGGTAGCTGAGGGTCGGCTCGGGCGGCCCGGCGGCCCGGCCCGCCGCGGGCACGGCCGGT
>NZ_JAEVHJ010000107.1:0-20317 GCF_016802855.1 Micromonospora sp. ATA51
CGCCGCGTACGCCCTGCTGGCCGGGGGCGGACAGACCGTGGTGCTGTGGTTCTGGCACCTGCCGGGGCCGTACGCCGCCGCGGTGGACCGGCCCGCCGTGCACGCCGCCGAGCACCTCGCCCTGCTGGCGGCGGCCTGGCTGTTCTGGGTGCCGGTGGTGGGCCCGCCGCGCCACCGCGCGCCCGCCCCGGTGACGGTGCTGCTGCTGGCCGGCGCCATGTTGCCGGCCTCGGCGCTCGGTGCGGTGCTCACCTTCGCCCCGGCCCCGGTCTATCCCGACCGGATGTTCGGCGCCGATCCGCTGGCCGACCAGCAGCTGGCCGGCCTGCTGATGTGGGCGCCGATGGACCTGGTCGTGCTGGTCGTGGCGCTGACCGTGTTCCTGCGCTGGCTGCTGCGCATGGACCGCGACCGGCCCGACGCCCTGATCGGTGGCCCGGTGCGCCGCGGCGGCGGCCCGGTGGCGACCGGGCCTGGAACGGAAGGGATGGTGCGATGAAGCTGCCCGCTCGGAGCTGGGCGTTCGGGGTGGCGCTGACGGTGCTGTCGGTCGCCGCGGTCACCGGATGCGCCTCGGCGGCGCCACCACCGCCGCCCGAGGTGCGTGAGGGACGGCCGGACCGGGGCGCGGAGCTGATCGCCCAGTACGGCTGCGGGTCGTGCCACACCATCCCCGGCGTCAGCCGCGCCGACGGCCTGGTCGGGCCGCCGCTGACCCGGTTCGGCGCCCGCTCGTACATCGCCGGTCAGCTGCCCAACAACGCCGACAACCTGCGCCGGTGGATCGCCGACCCGCAGGCGGTCGAGCCGGGCACCGCCATGCCGAAGCTGGGTGTCACCGCCATCGACGCGCAGGACATCGCCGCCTACCTGTACACCCTGGACTGACCGATGCGGCGACCACGAGCGGCGACGGTCCGGCCCTTGCTGCATCCGCGCCGGGCCCTCGCGGTGGGCGCGGCGCTGGTGCTCGCCGCGGGACCGGTGGCCCTTGTCCCCGCACGGTCACCGGCGGCCTCGGCGCCCCCGGCCGCCGCCGCGCCGGCCGCCGGCGACCGCGGCACCCAGCTCTACCTGGAGCACTGCGCGAGCTGCCACGGCGAGCGGGGACAGGGTGCCCAGCGGGGGCCGTCCCTGGTCGGCGTCGGCCCCGCCTCGGTGGACTTCCAGCTCTCGACCGGACGGATGCCGGTCTCGCGCGAGGTGCAGCAGGCACGCCGCGGGGAACCGGTGTTCTCGGCCGCGGACATCTCGGCGCTGGTCGACCACGTCGCCAGCTTCGGCGGCGGGGGGCCGCGGATTCCCCGGGTCGCGCCGGGCCACCTGGGCTCCGGCCGGGAGATCTTCGCCGCCAACTGTGCACCCTGCCACGGGGCGACCGGCGCGGGCGCCGCGCTGACCAACGGCTGGACCGCGCCGCCCCTGTACGACAGCACCCCAGTGCAGGTGGCGGAGGCGGTCCGGGTCGGTCCCGGCCTGATGCCGGTCTTCCCCAGCCAGGTGCTCGACGACCGGCAGGTCGACGACCTGGCCGCCTACGTGCAGCGGTTGCGCGGCGAGCGGCTGGACCGGGGCGGCAACCCGCTCGGCCGGCTGGGCCCGCTCGCCGAGGGTCTGGTCGCCTGGCTGGCCGCGCTGGGTCTGCTGGTGGCCGCCGCCGGTGGCTGGGCCGGAGGGCGGGAGAGTGAGGCGCCCGGGGTCCGTCGGCGACCGAGCGGGCGGCGAGCCGCCGGATCGTGCCGCGTTCGGCGCCAGCGCCGCCGGGGCGGTGGGCTTCGCGGTGACGTACGCCCAGGGCGGCAACACCCGGTGGGAGGGCGCCTGCCTCGCGGTGGCCTTCGCCGGGCTGGCCGTGGGCCTGGCCGTCTGGGCGCGACGGCTCGTGCCGGTCGGCGGGTACGTCGAGGAACACGAGGGCTTCACGCCACCTCCGACAGAGCAGGCGATGACCGCCGCCGAGCTGACCGCGCCGGACAGTCCGGTCCGCCGGCGCGGCCTGCTCGCCGCGCTCGGGCTGGCGCTAACCGCGCTCGGCGCCGCGGCGCTGTTCCCGCTGCGCTCCCTGCTGCCGTTCGACCGGGCCCGGCCGGAGCGGGCGCTCAAGGACACCCCGTGGGGGCCCGGCGTACGGCTGGTCGACGCCGCCGGACGGCCGGTGCGGCCGCAGGACGTGCCCGCCGACAGCATGGTCGCGGTCTTCCCCGAGGGCCACGTCGACACCGGGGACGCTCCCGCCTTCGCGGTACGCCTCGAACCCCGACGCTTCTCCCGGCCGCCCGCCGGCGGCCACCTCGACGGTCTCGTCGTCTGGTCGCTGCTCTGCACGCACGCCGGCTGTCCGGTCCGCACCTACCTCAAGGGCACCGCACGCGTGCTCTGTCCCTGCCACCAGTCCTCGTTCGACCTGCTGGCGGGCGCCCGGCCGGTGGCCGGCCCGGCGGCCCGGGCGCTGCCCGGCCTGCCGATCGAGGAAGGCCCGGACGGGTTCCTCCACGCCACCGGCGACTTCACCGCCCCGCCCGGCGCCGGCTTCTGGGACTCGCCGTGATCACCGACCGGCTGGCCCGGGCGCTGGACGACCGGCTGCGGCTCTCCCCGATCGCCCGCCGGGCGATGGCGAAGGTCTTCCCCGACCACTGGTCGTTCATGCTGGGCGAGCTCGCGCTCTACTCGTTCGTGGCGCTGCTCCTCACCGGCGTCTACCTCACCTTCTTCTTCGACGCCAGCAACGCGGACCGGGTCTACCACGGCGAGTACGCGCCCCTGGAGGGCCGCACCACGTCCGCCGCGTACGCCTCCACCGTGCGGCTGAGCTGGGACGTCCGGGCCGGCCTGCTGATCCGGCAGACCCACCACTGGGCGGCGCTGGTCTTCGTCGCGGCGATCGTCCTGCACCTGGCCCGGATCTTCTTCACCGGGGCGTTCCGCAAACCCCGCGAGCTCAACTTTCTGATCGGCGTGACCATGCTGACCCTCGCCCTGGCCAACGGGTTCACCGGCTACTCCCTGCCGGACGACCTGCTCTCCGGCGTGGGCCTGCGGATCCTCACCTCGGTGGTGCAGTCGATCCCCCTGGTCGGGGCGTGGCTGGCCGCCCTGGCCCTGGGTGGGGAGTTCCCCTCCGACGCGATGATCCCCCGGATGTTCGTCACCCACGTCCTGCTCGTGCCGGCGGTCCTGGTCGCCCTGATCTCACTGCACCTGGGCATCCTGGTGCGGCAGAAGCACAGCCAGTTCCCCGGACCGGGGCGCACCGAACACAACCTGGTCGGCTCCCGGCTGTGGCCGAGCTACACGCTGCGCTCGCTCGCCCTCTTCGCCTGGCTGCTGGCGGTGCTGTTCGCCCTCGGCGGCCTGGTCCAGATCAACCCGGTCTGGCTCTACGGCCCGTTCGAACCGGCCCAGGCCACCTCACCCGCGCAGCCCGACTGGTACGTCGCCTGGGGCGACGGCGCCCTGCGCCTCTTCCCGTCCTGGGAGTTCCGGATCGCCGGGCACCTGGTGCCGGCCGCGTTCTTCCCCGGCGTGGTGCTCGGCGGGGTGACCTTCCTCGCCCTGTACGCCTGGCCGTTCGCCGAGCGGCTCCGGACCGGGGACCGCCGGCAGCACCACCTGCTCGACCGGCCCCGCGACCACCCGGTCCGCCTCGGCGTCGGGGTCGGCGCGCTGACCTTCTACGCGGTGCTGACGGTCGCCGCGGGGGACGACATCATCGCCCGGCTGATCCGGGTGCCCGTCTACGACCTGCTGTCGCTGTTCCGGGTGCTGGTGTTCGTCCTGCCGTTGCTCGCCGGGCTGGTCGCGTTCCTGGTCGCGCGGGCGCTGCGGCGCGGCGACGCCGCCGGTGTCGGCGAGCTCACCCGGGCGGACCTGCGCCGGGCCGCACACCGCTCGGTCCGGCCGCCCGAAGCCGATTCCGGTGAGTCGGAGACGCCCGCCCGGGACCGGCCGGGAGAGCGGATCGAGCTGTGGCCGGAGGGCGACCTGTGGCGGTGGCGCTACCGGGACGAGGACCGGCAGGTCGTGTTCCCCGGTAGCCGGGCGGTGCGGTCGGAGGAGGAGGCAGCCTCGGCGGCCGGCTCGCGTACCCCGGGGTGGACCGGGTCGTGGTGCCCGGACCGCCCCCGGCCCCGCCGCCCGGTCCGGTCCGCGTCGCCCTGCGGCGGTGGGGCCGGGCGGCGGCCGCGGGGTCGCTGCTGCTCGCGGCCCTCCTGGACCGCCGACGGGACCGGCGGCGACAGGAGCGTGAGCGGGCGGAGCAGGCGTCATCGCCGGAGGCCGCGGACCGGGCGTCGACCGGTGGCGGGCGGACATGAGACTTCAGGAGATCCAGATCAGGAGGCGTGAGGTGCAGGAGATCGTGGGCGAGAGCCTGGCCCGGCGGCTGGTGGAATGGGGCGTCGACACCGTCTTCGGGCTGCCCGGTGACGGCATCAACGGCCTGATGGAGGGTTTCCGCCGGCAGCGGGAGAAGCTGAAGTTCGTGCTGGTGCACCACGAGGAGGCGGCCGCCTTCATGGCCACCGGCTACGCCAAGGCCACCGGGCGGCTCGGCGTCTGCGCCGCCACCTCCGGCCCGGGCGCCATCCACCTGCTCAACGGGCTGTACGACGCCAAGCTCGACCACGTGCCGGTGCTGGCCGTCACCGGCATGCAGGAGAGTTCGGTGCTGGGCTCGCACTATCAGCAGGAGGTGCACACCACGCTGCTCTACCAGGACGTGGCGGCCTACAACCTGATGGTCACCAACCCACAGCAGATGCCCGGGGTGGTCGACATCGCCATCCGCCACGCCCTGGCCGAGCGGACCGTCGCGCACCTGACCTTCCCGAACGACGTGCAGGTCGCCCTGGCCGGCGACGACCCGTACCGGCACGTCAGCCCGGGGGAGCCGCCGATGAGCAGCCCCGTGCTGAGGCAACCTCCGGTGCCGGCGGCGCAGGCGACCTGGCCCGGGCGGCGGAGGTGCTCAACGGCGGGAAGAAGATCGCGATGCTGGTCGGGGTGGGGGCGCGCGGCGCCCGCGACGAGGTGCTCGCCGTGGCGGAGGCGCTGGCCAGCCCGATCGTCAAGACCCTGCCCGGCAAGCTGGTGGTGCCGGACGACCACCCGCTCACCACCGGTGGCCTCGGCCTGCTCGGCACCAGGCCGAGCGAGGAGCTGATGGAGGAGTGCGACACCCTGCTGATGGTCGGCACCTCCTTCCCGTACGGGAAGTACCTGCCGTCACCCGGGCAGGCGCGGGTGGTGCAGATCGACATCGACGCCAGCCTGATCGGCCTGCGGCTGCCGGTGGACGCGGCGGTCAACGCCGACGCGCGGCTCGCGCTGCAGCAGCTGCTGCCGATGCTCCAGGCCCGCACCGACCGGTCGTTCCTCACCAGGTACCAGCAGGAGCGGGACAGGTGGCGCTCGGACATGGTCGCCCTGCAGGATCCGACCCGCGACCCGATCGCCCCGCAGTACCTGATCAGCTGCGTGGACGAGGCGGCCACCTCGGACGCCATCCTGACCTGCGACTCCGGCACCATCGCCACCTGGGCCGCGCGGCACTGGACGATCCGCGGCGGCCGGGAGTTCTACCTCTCCGGCAACCTGGCGACCATGGCGCCCGGGCTGCCGTACGCGATCGCGATCCAGCACGCGTACCCGGGCCGGCAGGTGATCGCGTTCGTCGGGGACGGGGGGTTCGCCATGCTGATGGCCGAGTTCCTCACCGCCGTGCGGCACAACCTGCCGATCAAGGTGGTCGTCAACAACAACAACTCCTACGGCCAGATCCTCTGGGAGCAGATCCTCCTCGGCTACCCCGAGTACGCGGTACGGCACCGGCAGCCGGAGGCGGACTTCGCCGCCTGGGCGCGGGCCTGCGGCGGGTACGGCGCCAAGGTCACCGACCCGAAGGCGCTGCCCGGGGCGATCCGGGAGGCCCTCGCGCACCCCGGCCCGGCGCTGGTCGACTGCGACGTCAACCCGAACGAGCCGCCGATGCCCGGCAAGGTGCGGTACGACCAGGCGAAGAACTTCATCGAGGCGTTCCTGCGCGGCCAGCCGCACCGGACGAGCACGTTTGCGACGGTGGCCCGCGACAAGATCAACGAGCTGCGGTCATGAGCGAGCGAACCAGCGTGGTGTCCCTGCCGGAGCCGGTGCTGCGCCCGCCCGAGCCGGCCGGCGACATCGACCTGGCCGCGCTCGCCGCGGACCTGCGGGCCGAGGTGGACGGGGAGGTGCGCTTCGACGCCGGCTCCCGGGCGGCGTACGCCGCCGGTGGCTCCAACTACCGGGAGGTGCCGCTCGGCCTGGTGGTGCCCCGTACCGTCGAGGCGGTGGTGGCGGCGATCGCCACCTGTCGGCGGCACGGGGCACCGGTGCTCTCCCGGGGCGGCGGCACCAGCCTGGCCGGGCAGGTCACCAACGTGGCGGTGATCATCGACTGGTCGAAGTACTGCAACCGGTTGCTGGAGGTCGACCGGGAGGCGCGGACCTGCCTGGTCGAGCCGGGCATCGTGCTCGACACGCTCAACGACCTGCTGGCACCGGAGGGGCTGGAGTTCGGGCCGCGGCCGTCCACCCACGACCACTGCACCATCGGTGGGATGATCGGCAACAACTCGTGCGGGTCGGCCGCCCAGCGCAGCGGCAAGGTGGTCGACAACGTCGTCGACCTGGAGGTGCTGCTCTACGACGGCACCCGGATGTGGGTCGGCGAGACCACCGAGGAGCGGTACGCCGACATCCAGCGGCGCGGTGGCCGCCCGGCCGAAATCCACCGCCAGTTGCGGACGCTGCGGGACGAGTACCTGGCGGAGATCCGCACCCGCTACCCGGACATCCCGCGCCGGGTGTCCGGCTACAACCTGGACAGCCTGCTGCCGGAGAAGAACTTCCAGGTGGCGCGGGCGCTGATCGGTTCCGAGGGCACCCTCGTCACCGTGCTGCGGGCGCGGCTGAGGCTGCTACCGGTGGTCCGGGCCAAGTCGCTGGTGTTCCTGTCCTATCCGGACATCGCCGCCGCGGGCGACGACGTACCCCGGATCCTGCCGTACGGCCCGGTCGCGCTCGAGGGCATCGACGACAAACTGATCAACTTCGAGAAGCGCAAGCACCTGCATCCGGAGGCCCTGCACAAGCTGCCGGAGCGCGGCGCCTGGCTGATGGTGCAGCTGGGCGGCGACACCGTCGAGGAGGCGAACGCCGCCGCCGAGCGGCTGGTGACCGCGCTGCGCGGCGACGGCGCCACCGGCGTGCACCGGTTCGACGACGAGGCCGACGAGGAGCAGATGTGGCTGCTGCGCGAGTCCGGGCTCGGGGCCACCGCGCGCGTACCGGAGGAGCCCGACACCTGGGAGGGCTGGGAGGACTCGGCGGTCGCCCCGGACCGGCTGGGCGACTACCTGCGGGACCTCGATCGTCTCTTTCGGGAGTACGGCTTCGGACAGGCGTCGCTCTACGGACACTTCGGGCAGGGCTGCGTACACACCAGGATTCCGTTCCAGCTGACGACCGCGGACGGGGTACGCCAGTTCCGCTCGTTCGTCGAGCGTGCCGCCGACCTGGTGGTGTCCTACGGTGGCTCCTTCTCGGGAGAGCACGGCGACGGGCAGGCCCGTGGCGAATTGTTGGTGAAGATGTTCGGCGATCGGCTGATCCGCGCGTTCGGGCAGTTCAAGGCGATCTTCGACCCGGACGACCGGATGAATCCGGGCAAGGTGGTCGCCCCCTACCCGCTGGACAGCCACCTCCGACTCGGCGTCGACTACCACCACGGCGAGGTGGAGACAGAGTTCCGCTACCCCGACGACTCCGGCAGCTTCGGTCGGGCGGTGCTGCGCTGCGTCGGGGTCGGCACGTGCCGGCGGCAACACGGCGGGGTGATGTGCCCGTCCTACATGGTCACCCGGGAGGAGGAGCACTCCACCCGGGGCCGGGCCCGGTTGCTCTTCGAGATGCTCGACGGCACGGCTCGGGGCGGCACCATCGGTGACGGCTGGCGGTCCGAGGCGGTCCGCGACGCCCTCGACCTCTGCCTGGCCTGCAAGGGCTGCAAGGCGGACTGCCCGGTCAACGTGGACATGGCGACGTACAAGGCGGAGTTCCTGTCCCACCATTACCAGGGCCGGTTGCGGCCCCGCGCGCACTACTCGATGGGCTGGCTGCCGGCGGCGGCGGTGGCCGCCGGGCGCGCCCCCCGGGTGGTGAACGCGCTGGCCCACGCGCCCGGCCTGAGCCGGCTGGCCAAGCTGGCCGGCGGGATCGACCAACGCCGGGACGTCCCGGTCTTCGCCGCCGAGCCCTTCCAGCGCTGGCTCGCCCGGCGGACGCCCGGTGGGGACGGCTCCCGCGGCGAGGTGCTGCTGTGGCCCGACACCTTCACCAACCACTTCCACCCGGGCGTGGCGCAGGCGGCCGTCGAGGTGCTGGAGGCGGCCGGCTGGCGGGTACGGGTGCCGGAACAGCCCGTCTGCTGCGGGCTGACCTGGATCTCCACCGGGCAGCTCGGCATCGCCAAGAAGGTGCTGCGGCGGACCGTCGAGGTGTTGCGACCGCACCTGCGCGCCGGCACCCGGGTGGTGGGTCTCGAACCCTCCTGCACGGCCGTGTTCCGCAGCGACGCCTACGAGCTGTTCCCCGCCGACGAGGACGTCACCCGGCTGCGCGAACAGACGGTCACCCTGGCCGAGCTGCTGCACCACCACAGCCCGGGGTGGCGCCCGCCGTCGCTGCCGGTCCACGGGCTGATCCAGACCCACTGCCACCACCACGCGATCCTCGGCACCGCCGCCGACCGGGCCGTGCTGCGGGACGCCGGGGTGCGGGCCGACTTCCTCGACTCGGGCTGCTGCGGGTTGGCCGGCAACTTCGGCTTCGAGCAGGGGCACTACGAGGTCTCCGAGGCCTGCGCCGAGCGGGTGCTGCTGCCGGCCCTGCGGGATGCCGCCGACACCGACGTCATCCTCGCCGACGGCTTCAGCTGCCGTACCCAGGTCGAGCAGGGCGCCTCCGGCGGCCGGACGGCGATCCACCTGGCCGAGCTGCTCCGCGCCGGCCTGCACGGTGACGAGGTGTGACCCGGCCGGAACGCCGGTGGGCGCAGCGCCCGGCGCGGCCGTCCAGGAGCGCGCGGGTGCTCGCCGCCGGGGTGGTCGGCCTGGCCGCGTTCGGCCCGGTGGCCGCGCTCGCCGTGCGGGCCGTCCGGAAGACGCGGTGACCGACGATGCGCCTGACCGCGGCGGCGTACCGGGTGCCGACCGACGCGCCGGAGGGCGACGGCACCCTCGCCTGGGACAGCACCACCATGGTGCTGGTCCGGGCCGAGGCCGACGGGCAGGTCGGGGTCGGTTGGACCTACGGCCCGACGGCGGTGGTCCCGGCGGTGACCGAGCTGCTCGCCCCGGTGGTCGCCGACCTCGACCCGGACGACGTGCCGGCCGCCTGGTCGGCCATGCAGCGACAGCTGCGCAACGCCGGCCGGCCCGGGGTCGCCGGGCTGGCGCTGTCCGCCGCCGACTGCGCGGTCTGGGACCTGAAGGCCCGCCGGCACGGGCTGCCGCTGGCCCGGCTGCTCGGCACCGCCCGCCGGCAGGTTCCGGTGTACGGCAGCGGCGGCTTCACCACGTACGACGCCGACCGGCACCACCGGCAGCTGGCCGGCTGGGTGCACGACGAGGGCATCCCCCGCGTGAAGATCAAGATAGGTGGGTCGTGGGGGAGCGAGGTCACCCGTGACCTCGCCCGGATGGCCGCCGCCCGGCGCACCATCGGCGACGCCGAGCTGTACGTCGACGCCAACGGCGCCTACCAGCGGAAGCAGGCGGTCCGGGTGATGCGGTCCGCCGCCGACCTCGACGTGCGCTGGTACGAGGAGCCGGTCAGCTCCGACGACCTGCCGGGGCTCGGACTGGTCCGCGACCGGGTGCTGCCCGACGTGGCGGCGGGGGAGTACGGCTACGACCTGGCCTACTTCCACCGGATGGCGCCGTACGTCGACTGCCTGCAGATCGACGTCACCCGGTGCGGGGGGATCAGCGAGTTCCTGCGCGCCGCCGCGGTGGCCGCCGCCGCGGGGCTGGAGGTGTCCGCGCACTGCGCGCCGCACCAGCACCTGCCGGTCGCCGCCGCGGTGCCGAACCTGCGGCACGTGGAGTGGTTCCACGACCACGTGCGCATCGAGTCGATGCTGTTCGACGGCGCCGTCGGGGCGACCGGCGGCGTCGCCCCGGTGAACCTCGACGCCCCGGGCAACGGACTCGACCTGCGGGCCGCGCTGGCCGAGCCGTACCGGGTGGCCTGATGTGGGAACCGGAGGAGACGGATGAGAGTCCAGGAGGTGCACCACCAGACCCGGCGGGTCCTGGTGGTGGTCTGCGACAAGGGCGAGGAGGCGGTGGCCGCCATCGGCCGGGCCCTGACCGCCCAGGGCGTACGGTCGGGCCAGGTGACCGCCGTCGGCGGGTTCTCCGCCGGCGAGGTCGGCTACTTCGACCGGGACCGGCGCGACTACCTCCGGATCCCGATCGGCGGGCAGGTCGAGGTGCTGTCGCTGCTCGGTGACGTGGCCGAGCGGGACGGCGAGCCGGTGCTGCACGTGCACACGGTGCTCGGTCGACCCGACGGCAGCACCCTGGGCGGGCATCTGCTGCGCGGCGAGGTGTGGCCGACCCTGGAGGTCCTCGTCACCGAGGTCGCACCCGAACTGGCCAAGCGGGTGGACCCGGAGACCGGCCTCGCCCTGATCGCGGCCACCCCGCCGCGCTGACCGGCTCGACCCGCTGCCACGAGGGGCGTCACCGGACCGTCACCGGACGGCCACGAGTTTCGGCGCCCGGTGACGCCGGAGTGACGTCGATCCAGCAGACTCACAGCTGAGGTCAGCGGTCCTTGCGCAGCTCAAGCCCCAGCCCATCCGATCCTGGTGCAGGTCGGATGGCCGATCGTGCACCGACGCGGCGCGGCATCGGTGACGACGTTCGTGGGGCTTCGCGCGATCTCGTGACGGTCCGGTCCGCCGGTCCGCCCCGACAGCGGTGTCGCGGACCGGCCATTCCGCCAGGGCGGCCTTCGCCCACCAGGGTCCCGGTGCAGGGGGGGTCGATCGTGATCTCTGAGGAGAGCACGCGATTGTCCACGACAGGCGGCATCGGACCGGTGTCCGGCGCCGAGCCGAAGATCCGGCTCCTGCTGCTCGGTGGCTTTCGGCTGCTGCACGGCGGCCGGGCCGTGGTGGTGCCGCGCGGCCTGCAACGCGGCATCGCCCTGATCGGCCTGCGGCCGGCTGCCACCCGTACCCAACTGGCGCGCCTGCTGTGGCCGGACGGGTCGGAGGAGCGCGCGCTGTCGTCGTTGCGGACGGCGCTGTGGCGGCTGCGCCGCGATCCGCTCTGCCCGGTGATCACCGACGGCGACACGGTCCGGCTGCACCCGAAGGTCGACCTGGACGTCGACGAGCTGACCCGGGTGGCCGCCCGGGTGAGCCAGGGCGGCGACCCGCGGCCGGCGGCGGGGGTCCTCGCCGCCGGGCGCCACGACCTGCTGCCCGGCTGGTACGACGACTGGGTGCTGATGGAGCGGGAACGGCTCAGACAGTTGCGGCTGCACCTGCTCGACGAACTGGCCCGGGCCCACCTGCGCGCCGGTGAGCACGGCGAGGCGTTGCAGGCGGCGCTCGAGGCGATGGCGGCCGACCCGTTGCGGGAGACGCCGCACCGGCTGGTGGTCGAGACGCACCTGGCGGAGGGCAACGCGTACGAGGCGCTGCACGCCTTCTTCACCTACCGCGACCTCCTGTCGCGCGAGCTGCAGCTCGCACCGTCCGCGGCGATGTCCGCGCTGATCAGCGAAGTGCTCGCGCCGATCCACGCGCCGGCTTAGCGGCCGCCGGCCGGACCTGGACCCGTCCCCGCGCCCCGCCGGACCCGCCTGTCGTGGTCTCCCTGGCTCCACTGTGCCCGGACCCGTTTCGCCGCCGTCAACGGCCGGGGACTCGGTGCCGGTCGTCGGTGACGGCGGCGTGACGCGACGTCCGGCAGGGTCGCAGGACGACGTCGTCGTGGTCCGGGCGACACCGGTCGGGGACCTCGCCGGCACAACGAGCAAGAACCTCCGCCGGAATCAGGAAGGAGTTCCGTGATGGTCCGCAACCTGCTGCTCATCGTTCGCGAGTCCTGCCGGATGGCTGTCGACGCCTTCCTGGTCGGTGCCCGCGGCTCAAGCGCGTTCATCAGCCCGATCGTCTCCCGCCGGCGTTCGAAGGGAAATCCATGATCAGGACGATGGTCCGGATCCGCGCGCGCCCGGGGCGCGAGCACGCCGTGGAAGCCGCGTGGCGAACGGCCGCCGGGCAGATCATCCGGCTGGCCGGGAACCTGCGGCGGGAGTTGCTGCTCGACGCCAACGATCCGCGCTCGTTCGTAGTCGTCACCGAGTGGGCCGACGAGTCCGCGCTGCACGACTACGAGACCGGACCGGTCGCCGCGCGGTTCGCCGACGCAATCCGTCCACTGTGCGAGGCGTCCGGGCCGGCGAGCCGCCGGGTGATGCGCGGACCCGAGGGCCCCGGCTCGAAGATCTTCGTGGATGTCGAGCTCGCCGTGCCGGCCGACCGGCTGGCCGAGTTCGAGCGCGGGTACGTCGAGGTCACCGCACGGATGGCCGAGGTACCCGGGTACCTGCGCGAGGACCTGCTGCGTCAGCCCGGCTCGGACGTCCACCACATCTTCGCCGAATGGCGCAGCGAGACCGAGTTCTACCGCTGGATCGGCAACCCGGCACACGCGCAGGAGGAGGCCGGGCCGATCGCGCCGTTCCTCCTGGAAATCCGGCGCCGCCTCTTCCACGACGTGGCCCATCCCGAAAGCAGGCGAGAACCGAGTACGGGCAAGGAGATCGACGTGCACACCACAACGGACGTACTCATCGTCGGGGCGGGGCCCACCGGGCTGACCGCCGCCGTCGAGCTGGCCCGGCGCGGCATCGAGTGCCGGGTGATCGAGAAGCAGGCCACCCCGCCCGCCCAGGCCGACAAGGCGATCGGCATCCACTGCCGCACGATGGAGATCTGGGCGGAGCAGGGCATCGTGCGCGACGCGATGGACGCCGGGATCTGGCTGACCGGGAACATGGTGTTCGTCAACGGCGTGCAGACCCACCGGATGAGCTGGGAACTGCCGGAACTGCCGTACGCGCACCTCGGCCTGCCGCAGTACGAGACCGAGCGCATCCTCACCGAACGGCTGGCCACCCTCGGCGTGCGCCCGCAGCGCGGCGCCGAGCTGATCGCGTTCACCCAGGACGACGGCGGCGTGCTGGCCACGGTGGCGACCGCCGGCGGCGAGGAGACGGTACGCGCGAAGTACCTGGTCGGCTGCGACGGCGCGCACAGCAGGGTGCGCGAGCTGCTCGGGCTGACGTTCTCGGGAGGGCTGGGCCGGTTCCCGCAGCTGTTCATGCTCGGGGACGTGGACGTGGACTGGGACATGCCCGAGGGTCACCTGCTCCGGTTCATGCACGAGACCGACGGCCGGATGGACGGGATGCTGGTCTGCGTCCCGCTGCGTGGCGAGTCCCGGTACCGGATCGCGACGCTGGCGCCGCCCCGGTTCTTCGCCCAGACCGGCGGGCAGGACGCCCCGCCCGGGTTCAGCGAGGAGCTGGCCGAACCGACCCTCGCCGACGTCCAGGCCGCGATCGACCACCTGGCCCCGCCCGGCACGCGCGCGTCGAACCTGCGCTGGTCGTCGGTGTTCCGGATCAGCCACGGGATCGTCGACCGGTACGCCGCCGGCCGGGTGTTCGTGGCCGGCGACGCGGCGCACCTGCACCCACCCGCGGGCGGCCAGGGCATGAACACCGGGATCCAGGACGCCTGGAACCTGGCGTGGAAGCTGGCGCTGGCGGTGCGGGGGCTCGCCGCGCCCGGGCTGCTGGACAGCTACGAGACCGAGCGGCGGCCGGAGGGCGAGGAGATCGTCGGGCGCGCGGTGCGGATGGCGTTCACCGACGAGCTGGACCGCAACGACCTGAAGCGTCAGTTCCTGCAGGAGATGTCCATACTGCTCAGCTACTCGGACAGCCCGCTCGTCGGGGAGTCGCTGTCCGCGCCGGACGCCCTGCGGGCCGGCCCCGGGCCCGGCGACCGCGCACCCGACGTCGGCGGCCTGCGCCGGCGGGGTGTCGGGCATCCGCTGCGACTGCACGACCTGACCCGCGGCACCCGGCACACCTTGCTGGTCTACGCGGACGGCTCGGCCGACGAGGCGACCGTGGCCGCGGTGGGGAAGCTGTGCGCCGACGTGCGCCGGCAGGCGTCCGGACAGATCGACGTGTACCTGCTGCTCAGCCCGGACGCCGACGCGCCGGGGCTGCTCGACCCGCCGGTGGTGCGGGACGCCGGGGGCGAGTTCCGGGCCGCGTACGGCGTCGCCGGCAGCGCCCTGTACCTGGTCCGCCCCGACGGGCACGTCGGGTTCCGCAGCCAGCCGATCGACGCCGACGCGCTGAGCAAGAACCTGCAACTGGTGTTCGGAGGCGCGCGATGACCACCGTACGGACCGTGCTCGCGATGCGTACCCGGGAGGGCTGCGAGGAACGGTTCGAGGCGGAGTGGCTCTCGGCGGCCGAGGAGATCAGCACGCTGGACGGATGCCTGCACCAGGACCTGGTCCGCGATGCCGACGACCCGCGCAGCTACCTGATCATCAGCGACTGGGCGGACCGCGAACGGCTGGACGCCTTCGGCCGCAGCGAGCACCGTGACCGGCTGCTGCGCATGATCCGCGAGCTCCGCGAATCCGCGCAACGGCACACCTACCAGGTCCTGCACAGCGTGCGGCGCGAGCCCGAGGAGTCCCGATGACCGACGATGCCGTACCCGCGTCGGAGCTCTACACCGACGAGTTCGCCGCCGACCCCTATCCCACCTTCGCGCGGCTGCGGGCGGACGCCCCCGTCTGCCCGGTCAGTTCGCCGCGGTTTGACTCCTACCTGATCACCCGGTTCGACGACGCCAAGGCGGCGCTGACCGATCCCAGGCTCTCCAAGGACCTGTACGGCCCGGACCAGCACTACCTCCGGATCTTCGGGCCGAACTCGGAGGGGTTGAACAAGAACATGCTCAACTCGGACCCGCCGGAGCACACCAGGCTGCGCCGGATCGTGTCGCAGGCGTTCGCGCCGCGCCGCATCGAGGCGCTGCGACCCCGGGTGGCGCAGATCGTGGACGACCTGCTCGACAAGATCGTCCCGCAGGGTCAGTCCGAGCTGATGCACGAGTTCGCGATTCCGCTGCCGATGCGGGTGATCGGCGAGCTGATCGGGATACCGGAGGCCGACCACGACCGGGTCCTCGACTGGACCCAGGTGATCAGGACGTCCGGGTCGTCCGGCCGTAGTCCCCAGGAAGACCGGGCGGCCGTGCAGGAGGCCCAGCTGCGGCTGCACCACTACTTCGTCGGCCTGGTGCAGGCCAAGCGCGCGCATCCGGCCGACGACATGATCAGTGCGCTGATCGAGGCCTGCGACCACGACGGGAAGCTCTCCGAAGCGGAGCTCGTCACCACCTCGTTCCTGCTGCTGTTCGCCGGGCACCAGACCACCGCGGACTTCATCGGCAACGCGACGGTGGCGCTGCTGACCAATCCCGACCAGCTCGACCTGCTGCGCGCCAAGCCGGAGCTGCTGCCCGCGGCGATCGAGGAGCTGCTCCGGTTCGACGGCCCGTTGCCGGTGGCCAGCCCCAGGATCGCCACCGAGGACGTCGAGTACCAGGGCGTACGCATCCCGCGCGGGTCGATCGTCGGCGTGGTGATCAATTCGGCGAACCACGACCCGGAGCACTTCGCCGACCCGGACCGGCTGGACCTCTGCCGCGAGCGCGGCCCGCACATCGGCTTCGGTCACGGTGTCCACTACTGCCTGGGGGTGTCGCTGGCCCGGATGGAGGCACAGATCGGCATCGGGGCGCTGCTGCGCCGGCTACCGGAGCTGCGGCTCGGGGTGCCGGCCGCCGAGCTGCGCCGGCTGCCGGCGGCGTCGCCGTTCCGTGGCCTGCTGGAGCTTCCGGTCCGCTTCACCGCCTGATCACCTCCGCCCCGTCCGCACCCGTCCATCCGATCCCACCCAAGGAGCAGTCATGGTCTTCCGAAACGTGATCGTCTGTCACATGGTTCCGGGCAGTGAGAACATCGTCGGCGACGTCTTCGGCTACTACGACAAGACGACCCGGCCGCAGGACCTCGGGGTGATCGGGCGGATCCTGCTCTCCCACGAGGACCTCTACATCCACGTCATCGAGCGCGAGCAGGACCCGAAGGTGTCGGGCCAGACCCGCGGGCTGCCCGCGTTCCAGAAGATCGCCGAGGCCATCGCCCCGTACGTGACGCCGTACCCGAGGTACTGGAAGAACCCCTCCGACTCCGTCGCCAAGGAGTTCTACCGCTGGGTGCCGGAGGGGGAGGCGTCGGCCGACACGACGCTGACCGTGATCATCGGCCGGATCAAGCCCGGCGCGGAGCCCGACGTCGCGCGGATCTTCGCCGAGTCCGACGCCGGCTCGCTGCCGGCCGAGCTGGGGGTCACCGGGCGCTGGCTGTACTCGATCGACGACGTCTACGTCCACCTTCTGGAGCAGGACGCGGCGATCGCCGAGGCCACCCGGAACAACCATGACGACAAGCCGGTCTTCGCCAAGATCATGGAAGAGCTCAGCCCGTACATCAGCCCGTACAACCCGGACGCCTGGCACGGCCCACAGGACGCGGTGGCCAACGTGTTCTACCGCTGGCGGGCCGAGGACTGAGCGGGCGTCGGGGCGGCCGGGCCGGTCGGCCCGGCCGCCCGACGGTGGATGTCAGATGTTGGCCGAGTCCGCCGGCACGTCGGCCGGCAGCGACGGCGCCCCGGTCGCCGGCGCCGTCCGCGGGCAGCTGAGCCCCAGGGTGTACGCGGTCATCGACAGCGACCCGTACGCGTACCCGTCGACCAGCACCTCCGGGCGGCCGGCGGTGGCGTCGGCCAGCCCCGCCAGGTACAGCAGCGGGATGAAGTGGTCCGGCGTGGGCACGGCCAGGTCGTAGTCGCGGTGGCCGTCGAGCCGGGCCGCCTCGGTCGGCGCGTCGAGCAGGACCTCCCGGGCCGCGTCGTCGAAGCGCCGCGCCCAGTCGAAGCCCTCGTCGGTCAGCCGCGGGTCCACCCCGCCCAGGTTGTGCACCACGTTGCCGCTGGCCACGATCAGCACCCCGCGTTCCCGCAGCGGCGCGAGCCGGGCCCCCAGGTCCAGGTGGTAGTCCAGCCCCTTGAACGCGTTGATGCTCAGCTGCACCACCGGGATGTCCGCCTCCGGGAAGGCGTGCGTCAGCACCGACCAGGTGCCGTGGTCGATGCCCCACGAGTCCACGTCGGCGCCGACCCAGGTGGGGCGCACGGCGTCGCTGATCTCCTCGGCCAGCTCCGGCAGTCCCGGCGCCGGGTACTCCAGGTCGAACAGTTGCCGGGGGAAGCCGTAGAAGTCGTGGATGGTGCGGGGGCGGGGCATGGCCGTGACGGCGGTGGCGCCGATGTACCAGTGCGCGGAGACCACCAGGATCGCCCGAGGTCGCGGCACGGCCCGCCCGAAGTCGCGCCAGGAGGTGGTGTAGCGGTTGACCTCCAGGGCGTTCATCGGGTTGCCGTGGCCGAAGAACGCCGCGGGCATCACCGTGTCCGTCGTCTGGCTGCTCATGCCGCTCCCCGGGGCCGACCGTGCCCCCCGAGGCTAAACCCGAACGCCCGCCGGTGTCCCGTCTCCCCGCGGGCTCCCACCTCGACGTTGCTCGGGTCCGGCTGGGGCGGACACGGAAGGAAGCGCAGGCACGGTCCTACTCCGGCATGCCGGCTTGAGGATGCCAGGCTTCCGGCGTCTTCCCCATCGCAGGTGCGGGCCGTTAGGGTGGCCGCGTGACGGTGTTCCGGATCGGCGAGGCCGCCGAACTGCTCGGGGTCAGCCCCGACACGGTCCGCCGCTGGATCGACGCCGGCCGGCTGGCCGCCAGCCGGGACGACCACGGTCACCGGGTGGTCGACGGCGTCGACCTGGCCGCGTTCGTCCGCGCCCCGGGGCACCCGGAGCTGTCGTCCGCCCGCAACCGGCTGCGCGGGATCGTCACCGCGGTGGTCAAGGACACGGTGATGGCGCAGGTCGACATCCAGGCCGGGCCGTTCCGCATCGTGTCGCTGATGAGCCGCGAGGCCGTCGACGACCTCGACCTGACGGTCGGCTCGGTGGCCGTGGCCGTGATCAAGTCGACGACCGTCGTGGTGGAACGTGCCACCGCCCCCAGGGGGAGGACCAGCCCGTGACCGTACGGTGGATCCGTGCCGCCCTGGCCGGGGTGGCCGCGCTGACCCTCGGCCTGGCCGGCTGCGGCGGTGACGACGCGCCCGCCGGCACGGCCGGCGGCGGGCGGGTCACCGTCTTCGCCGCCGCCTCGCTGACCGAGACGTTCACCCGGCTCGGCAGGGACTTCGAGGCCGCCCACCCCGGCACGAGGGTCACCTTCAACTTCGCCGGCAGCTCGGCGCTGGCCACCCAGATCTCCCAGGGCGCCCCGGCCGACGTCTTCGCCGCCGCCTCACCCGCCACCATGAAGACGGTGACCGGCGCCGGTGAGGCCGCGGCGAGCCCGGTCACCCTCGCCCGCAACCAGCTCGTCATCGCGGTGCCCAGGGGCAACCCCCGGCAGATCGCCGGGCTGCCCGACCTGACCCGGCCCGGGGCGAAGGTCGCGCTCTGCGCCGAGCAGGTGCCCTGCGGAGCGGCGGCGCGTACGGCTCTCGACGCGGCCGGCGTCCGACTCACCCCGGCCACCCTGGAGCAGGACGTCAAGGGCGCGCTGGCCAAGGTGAAGCTCGGCGAGGTCGATGCCGCGCTGGTCTACCGCACCGACGCGCGGGCCGCCGCGTCCGACGTGGACGCGATCGAGTTCGCCGAGTCGGACCGCGCGATCAACGACTACCCGATCGTCGTGCTCAAGCGGGCCGGCGACCCGGCGACCGCCCGCGCCTTCGTCGACCACGTCCGCTCCGACGCCGGGCGGGCGGTGCTCACCGCCGCCGGGTTCCAGCCCCCGCAGGCGTAGGTGCGGACCCGCGACACCGCCGCGCGGGCGGCCCGCCCGGCGCGACGCCGGCCCCGGGTGCCCCTCGCGCTGATGCTGCCGCCGGCCTCGGGCTGCTCTTCCTCGTCCTGCCGCTGGTCGGGCTGCTCGCCCGGCGCCGTGGACCGACCCTGCCGCAGCGGCTGGCCCAGCCCGGCGTGCTCACCGCACTGTGGCTGTCCCTGCAGACCGCCACCCTCGCCACGCTGCTCTGCGTCCTGCTCGGCGTACCCCTGGCCTGGCTGCTGGCCCGGGTCGAGTTCCCCGGCCGGCGGCTGGTCCGGGCGCTGGTCACCGTCCCGCTGGTGCTGCCCCCGGTGGTCGGCGGGGTGGCGCTGCTGCTGGTCTTCGGCCGCCGCGGGCTGCTCGGGTCCTGGCTGGACGCCACGTTCGGGGTGACCCTGCCGTTCACCACCGCCGGGGTGGTGCTCGCCGAGGCGTTCGTCGCCATGCCGTTCCTGGTCATCGCCGTCGAGGGCGCGCTGCGCGGCGCGGACCCGCGCTACGAGGAGGCCGCCGCCACCCTCGGCGCCGGCCGCTGGACCACCTTCACCCACGTCACCCTGCCGCTGGTCGCCCCCGGCGTCGCCGCCGGGGCGGTGCTCTGCTGGGCCCGGGCCCTCGGGGAGTTCGGCGCCACCATCACCTTCGCCGGCAACTATCCCGGCCGGACCCAGACCATGCCGCTCGCCGTCTACCTCGCCCTGGAGACCGACCTGCCGGCCGCGATCGTGCTCAGCCTCATCCTGCTCACCGTCTCCGTCGCCATTCTCGCCGGGCTGCGGGACCGCTGGGTCGGCGCCCCGTGACCGCCCCGCCCCTGCTGGACGCGCACCTGGTCGCCGACCGGGACGCCTTCCAGCTCGACGTCCGGCTGCGGATCGCCGCCGGTGAGGTCGTCGCGCTGCTCGGCCCGAACGGCGCCGGCAAGACCACCGCGCTGCGGGCGCTCGCCGGCCTGCACCCGCTGGCCGCCGGGCACCTCACCCTCGACGGCGTCGACCTCGACCGCCCCGACCGGCGGCGCTGGGTGCCGCCGGAGCGGCGTCCGGTGGGCGTCGTGTTCCAGGACTATCTGCTCTTCCCGCACCTGCGCGCGCTGGACAACGTCGCGTTCGGGCCCCGCCGGCAGGGCGCCGACCGGTCGGCCGCCCGCGAGCGGGCGCGGGGCTGGCTGGACCGGGTCG
>NZ_JAEVHJ010000108.1:0-20270 GCF_016802855.1 Micromonospora sp. ATA51
GCCCTCGACCACGGCGCGGCCCTCGCCGCCCGGCTGCTGGCCGGCAACTCGGACGTGCACGTCCGGCAGGTCCACTGTCCCGCCAGCCGGGGCGCCCTCGCCGGCGCCACCGTGACCCTCGCGGTGCGTTGGCGGCGCCTGCCGGCGGCGTACGCGCGGTTCCTGGCCGACCGGCTCGAACCGGGCGCGGCGGTGCTGCTGCTGCGGGACGCCCGGACGTGGCCGGTGCTCGACGAGGGCCGGGGCCACAGCTTCCAGGTCGGCTCCCCGGCCAGCGGCCTGGAGCCGGTGGACTTCCACCCGGATGCGCACGCGCTGCGCCAGGTGCTCCGCTCCGCCGGCGGCGACGGGGCGCACTGGGAGCCCCCGGAGGTGTCCGCCCCGCCGGGGCACGCCGAGCACGGCGTGGAGTCGGGTTTCGAACTCAGCGCCCGGAACTGGGCCGGCCGGCACGGCCATCCGCTGCACCAGGTGCTCTTCCCGCAGCCGGACGCGCTCAGCGCCGCCACGGCCGACCTGTACCGACGGTGGCTGCGGCGGTCCGGCAAGACCGGCGACCGGCTGGTGGTGGAGTGTGGGCGGCTGCTCGACCCCTGGCAGGTGGTCCGGGCCGGCATGGTGCCGTACTGGTGCGAGAACGCGACCCGGCGCCGGGTGGAGGGGGTGGAGTGGTGGCTCGCCGGCAGCGAGCCGTTCAGCTCGGTCGACGTGCTGCCGAGCCGCCGGGCGTCCGGTCGCCGGCGCTGGCCGGTCTGCCGCAGTGGCTGGCGGTGGCCGCGTTCGGGCGTCGGCGGCGGTCCCTCGACCGGGGGTCCGCGCGCGGCTACCCGGTCAGCTCGGTGCCCACCCGCCGTGCCACGGAGGTGTTGCGCAACCAGCCGTACGACCTGCCGGTCCCGCCGCCGCTGCGCCTCGCCGAGGCGGTCGACCTGCTCCGGGACACCGGCGCCCACCAGGGATTGCTGGTCTCCTGACCGGATTCGACCGGTGGGCCGGCGGACCGGTCCACCCCGACCGGCACCAACCCTGGCGAAACATCCTCGCGAACTCGCGGTCCGTGATTGAGTACCTACGGAGCGGGAACACCGCTCGCTGCGACGGCCGATGAGGCCGTGTGGCGAGCTGTCGTCGCTCCTGGCGTGCCAGTCACGTAACCCACTTCCGGCCCGGTGCGTGGCCCGACCACGCGCATGACCGGTTTCCCAATCCGGGCGGGGGACCTTCCTGAGGGAGGCGCGGATGTTCGGACAGACCACCACGACCACACCACCACCCACCGATCGGGGCCTGGAGGACCTCGACGCGGCGGCGCTGGCGTACGCGGCACGGATCGAAGGCCTGCCGCCGGAGCGGCGGCAGGAGGCACGGGACGACCTGGTCCGCTTCGCGCTGCCGTTCGCCGGGCGGCTGGCCCGCCGCTACCGGGGTCGGGGGGAACCGCTGGAGGACCTGGAGCAGGTGGCCCGTCTGGGCCTGGTCAACGCCGTCGACCGGTACGACCCGGAACGGGGATCCTTCACCGCGTACGCGGCGATCACCATCGTCGGTGAGATCAAACGGCACTTCCGGGACCGCACCTGGGGTGTGCACGTGCCCCGCCGGCTGCGCGACCTGATCCTGGAGGTGGGGCAGGCGACGGCGGCGCTGACCAGCGAGCTGTCCCGGGCGCCCACGGTCGCCGAACTGGCCCAACGGCTGGAGACGCCGGAGGAGGAGATCCTCGCCGCGCTGGAGTCGGCGGCCGGCTACAGCCCGGCCTCGCTCAACGCCCCGGTCGGCGGGGAGAGTTCCGCCGAGTTCGGCGACCTGGTCGGCGAGTCGGACAACGCGCTGGAGTCCGTGGACGACCGGGTGACCGTCAGCGGGCTGCTGCACGCGCTGCCCTGGCGGGAGCGGCGGATCCTCGCCATGCGCTTCTACGGCAACCAGACCCAGGCGGAGATCGCGGCCCGGTTCGGCATCTCCCAGATGCACGTCTCCCGGCTGCTGTCCCGGGCGCTGACCTGGCTGCGCCAGGCGATGCTCGCCGACGCCCCGCCGCCGTGGCAGAACGGGGCCGCCGAGTCGGCGGAGCCGGCGAAGACGAGGATCTCGGTGCGGCAGAACGGCGACCGGGTGGTCGTCGAGGTCGGCGGCGACGTCGACCGGGACGGCGCGGACCAGTTGCGCCGGGCGATGTTGGAGGCGGTGACCGGGCAGCCCCGCGAGGTGGTGGTGGACCTGGTCGGCGCGGGCGGCGTCGACGCGGGTGGCATCGCCGCGCTGATGGCCGGCCGGGATGCGGCAGCCCGGACCGGGGTGCCGCTGCGGCTGGCCCGGGTGCAGCCCGCGGTACGCCGTTCGCTCGCCGCCGCCGGCCTGCCAGCTGCCGGCGACTGAACCTGGCCGGTACGGGACGAGGAAGGGGGCCGGCGCTCGTGGCGTCGGCCCCCTTCTTTTCGTGACGCTCAGCGCTCGGGGTTGTCCTCGTGCCCGTGCGGGTGCCGCCACCGCTCGCTCTCCGGTGGCCGGGGCTCCGCGCCCGGCTCGACCTCCTCCTCGGGCACGTCGTACTCCTCGAAGCTCGGCCGGCGGATCTGCTCCGGCTCCGGCACCACCACCGGCCGCGCCCCGGACTGCGGCGCGGGATGGTGCTCGACGGCCTCGCGGGCGCCGTGCGCCCCCTCGGCGGCCGGCGACTCGGGCACGCGCGGCTCGAGGTGCAGCTCCTCGGCGAAGTGCTGCGGCGGCTTGGTGGTGCGCTGCGGCAGGTCCCGGCCCAGGTCGGCGACGAGTTTGCCGTACTTGGCGTCGAAGGCGGGGCGCTCGGAGCGGATCCGGGGCATCCGGTCGAAGTTGCGCAGCGGGGGCGGGCAGGTGGTGGCCCACTCCAGGGAGTTGCCGAAGCCCCAGGGGTCGTCGACGGAGACCATCGTGCCGTACCGCCAGGACTTCCAGACGTTGTAGATGAAAAACAGCGTGGACGCCCCCAGGATGAACGCCCCGATGCTGGAGATCGCGTTGAGCGTGTCGAACCCGTCGGTGGGCAGGTAGTCGGCGTACCGCCGGGGCATGCCCTCGCTGCCCAGCCAGTGCTGGACCAGGAAGGTCATGTGGAAGCCGACGAACATCGTCCAGAAGTGCGCCTTGCCCAGGCGTTCGTCGAGCAGCCGCCCGGTCATCTTGGGGAACCAGAAATAGGCCCCGCCGAAGGCGGCGAAGACGATCGTGCCGAAGAGCACGTAGTGGAAGTGCGCCACGACGAAGTAGGTGTCGGTGGTGTGGAAGTCCGCCGGCGGGCTGGCCAGCAGCACTCCGGTCAGGCCGCCGAGCAGGAAGGTGGTCAGGAAGCCGATGGCGAAGAGCATCGGCGTCTCGAAGGTGAGCTGTCCCTTCCACATGGTGCCGATCCAGTTGAAGAACTTCACCCCGGTCGCACCGCGATGAGGTAGCTCAGGATGCTGAAGAACGGCAGCAGCACCTGGCCGGTGCCGAACATGTGGTGCGCCCACACGGTCATCGACAGCACGGTGATCGCGATGGTGGCGAGCACGATACCGGTGTAGCCGAAGATCGGCTTGCGGGCGAACACCGGGATGATCTCGGAGATGATGCCGAAGAACGGCAGCGCCACGATGTACACCTCGGGGTGGCCGAAGAACCAGAACATGTGCTGCCAGAGCATCGGCCCGCCGGTGGTCGGATCGAAGACGTGTGAGTGCAGGATCCGGTCGGAGGCGAGGGCGAAGAGCGCGGCGGCCAGCAGCGGGAAGACGAAGATCACCAGGACGCTGGTGAGCAGCAGGTTCCAGGTGAAGATCGGCATCCGGAACATGGTCATCCCGGGGGCGCGGAGGGTGACGATGGTGGTGATCATGTTGACCGCGCCGAGGATCGTGCCCAGCCCGGAGAGGGCCAGCCCGACCACCCACATGTTTCCGCCGACCCCCGGGCTGTGCTGGGCGGTGCTCAGGGGCGTGTACGCGAACCAGCCGAAGTCCGCCGCGCCAGCCGGGGTGAAGAAGCTGGCCATGAGTATCGACCCGCCGAACAGATACAGCCAGTACGCCAAGGCGTTCAGCCGGGGGAACGAGACGTCCGGGGCGCCGATCTGGAGCGGGACGATGTAGTTGCCGAAGGCGAACACCAGCGGGGTGGCGAAGAACAGCAGCATGATCGTGCCGTGCATGGTGAACGCCTGGTTGTACTGCTCGGGGGAGAGGAACTGCATGCCCGGTCGGGCCAGCTCGGCCCGCACCAGCAGCGCCAGCACCCCGCCGATCAGGAAGAAGATGAACGACGTCGCCAGGTACAGCAGGCCGATCAGCTTGGCGTCGGTCGTACCCAGGACCTTGAGCAGCGTGTTGCCCCTGATCGCGGTCCGGACGGGGCCGGGATAGCCGCCGAACCGGGCGGGCGCGAGGATCGCCGGCCCCCGGTCTCGGGCCGGCTCCGTGACTACCCGTTTGGGCATATCTCTCACCCCGTCGTGACGACAGTAAGGACGGGCACGTACCCGGCCTTCTGCCATAAAACCAGGCGAGAGCGGAAAATTAGGTCAGTTCGCCGGTAGCATCGCCCAGACGACCTTGCCGTCACCGGCCGGCGCGCTGCCCCAGCGCTGGGTCAGCTCGCGGACCAGCAGCAGCCCGCGGCCCCCCTCCGCCCGCGGGTCCTGACCGGTCGTGGCCCGCGCCGCGGCCCGGCTGCCGTCCGTCACGGCCAGGCGGAGGTACGGCCGCCGCAGGGTCAGCGTCACCTGCATCGGCGTGCCGGCGTGTCGGACCACGTTGCCCACCAGCTCGGTCAGCACCAGCGATGCCGGGCCGATCAGCTCGGGGATGTTCCACCGCCCGCAGGCGTCGGTGACCAGCTCCCGGGCCCGTCGGCAGGCGCCGGCGACGGGCTCCAGGCGGGCCCGCAGCCGCGGCGCCGCCCACCCGCCCGCCAGCGCGGTGGCCTCCGCGCAGTCCGGCCGGACCGGCACCACCCGGCAGGCGGTCGTCTCGGCGAGCCAGACCGCCGCGTCCGGCGGCGGTGCGCAGAGCACGATCGGTACGGCGGGCCAGTCGGCGGCCGGCGGGCGGCCGCGGCGAAGACGGAGAGCGCCAGCCGGTCGGCGACGCCGACCTCGGACAGGTCGACCACCAGGGCGTCCGGCTGGGCGGTGAGGCAGCGGTCCAGCACCGTGTGCACCGCGCGCATGGTCGCCAGGTCGAGCGCGCCCGCAAGCCGGACGAGGGTGACCGGCGACTCGTCGCGGACCTCGCAGCTGATCCGGCTCGGCATCGTTCCTCGATTCCGTCTCGTCGCGGACCTGGGAACTACCCGTCGCCCAGCCGGGTCAAACCGGACCAGCCGCCCACCGGGGCCCCGCTCAGCGGCGTTTCCCACCACGCGTGGTGAGTAGGCCGAGGGCGATCATGCCGATCCCGAGGAAGATGTGCAGCCAGTTGTCGGCCCCGTTGAGCGGGACGAAGTTCGCGCCGCTGGATTGGTCCACCACCAGGCCGTACAGCCACAGCACCAAATAGATGGCGCCGCCGCCGAGCAGGTACGCCCGGGCAGCGGAGACGGTCCGGGACAGCGCCAGGCCGGCGATGCCGAACAGCAGGTGCACGATGTTGTGCAGCACCGAGACCTGGAACAGGCCGAGCAGCTTCGCGTCCGACTCGTGTCCGGCGAAGCCCAGGTCGCCGAAGTTGCTGGTGATCCCCGGTATGAAGCCGAGCACCCCGACGATCAGGAAGACCACGCCCGCCGCGGCCGCGGCCCGGCGTACCGGGGCGCGGCCGTCGGCCGGGTTGCGTCGGCCCCGGGAGTGGGCCATCGAGTTCGTCACGACGTTTCCTCACCTGGAACGGACGGCGGGCTTTCCCGTTCCGGCCGGCGACAAACGCCGGCCCGGCCACCACCCGTCGGTGCGGCCGGGCCGGTACGGGCGCTCCGGCAGCAGGGGGCGGGCGGCGAGCTGGCGGACCCGCTCGTACAGCCCGACGTACTGCTCGGCCATCATCGCCGGGGTGAACCGGGCGGCGGCCTCCCGGCGGCACTCGGCCGGATCCAGCAGGCCGGCGGCCAGCACCAGGTCGCCCAGCTCCTCCTCGTCGGTGGTGAGCAGTCCGGTGCGCCCGTGCTCGATCAGCTCGGGCAGGCAGCCGCGGGCGGTGGAGACCACCGGCGTACCCAGGGCGAGGGACTCGACCACGGCGGTGCCGCCGGGCTCCTCCCAGCGCAGCGGGAAGAGCGCGGCCCGGGCGCTCGCGAGCAGGTCGTCGCGCTCCTGGCCGGCGACCGTGCCGACCCAGCGGACGAGGTCGCCGTCGACGTGCGGGGCGACGTGGTCGTAGAAGAACCGCACGTCCGGGTTCTGCCGGGCCTCGTCGCCCGCCGCGGCCAGGTCCTCCGGCCGGTGGTACGGCCCGACCGGGCCGCCAGGACCAGCGGGAAGCCCACCTGCCGGGCCAGCCGGGCGCCCAGGTCCTGGCCCTTGCCCGGGTTGATCCGACCCAGGATGATCACGTGGTCGCCCTTGTCCACCGGGGGCCGCCGGTCCGCGTCGACGGCGAGCGGGGTGGACAGGTGCACGTGCCCCACCGAATGGTCGCGCAGCGCCTGCGGGGCGCGGGCCAGCTGCGAGGCGGAGACGCCGTTGACCCGGACCCGGTCACCGCCGTCCAGGTTGCCGTACAGCTCCGGGTGCTTCGCCAGGTCCCAGTGCAGGGTGTGCAGCGCCGGCGGGGCGTCCGGGCCCATCGCGGCCATGGTGGCCAGCCCGACCGCCTCCACGTGGTCGTGCACCAGGTCGATGTCGTCGCGGGCGTGCAGCGCGCGCACCACCCCGCTGAGGTGCGCCTGGGAGACCCCGCAGACCTGGTTGTACGGCCGCTGCAGGGCGTGGAACTGGCCGTCCGGGAAGACCGAGATCTTCTCGTCGACCGGCAGGGTGCTGGTCTCCACCGAGGCCAGCACCACCCGGACGCCGAGCCGGCGCAGCTCGGGCACCAGGGTCGCCACCACGTTCTCGATCCCGCCGTAGCCGGGGGGCGGCACGGACAACCAGGGACCGGCGTTCATCAGGACGGTGAGACTCATCGTGTCGGGTTCCTTCCGTCGGCGGCGCCCCCGTCGGCCCTCCGCGTGCCAGCGACCGGCCCCACGGACCGGCCGTCACCGCTGCGCGCCGGTCGCCGGGACCGGCCGTCGCCACCGTCGCCCGGTGGCCTCACGCCGCCACCCGCCGCCGCGGCACCCGGTGCCGCAGCTGCGCCAGCGGCGGACGCTCCTCGATCGAGACGTCGCTCACCACGATCTCGCGGTCCAGATTGGGCAGCGCCTCGGAGCCGCCGCGCCGGAACTGGGTGAGCAGGGCGGCGGGGGTGGTGCCCGGGCCGGCCCAGCCCCGGCGCTGCAGGCGCGACCAGGCGGTCAGCATGATCTGGGCAGACATCCGGCCCAACGCCGCGGTGTCCTGGTGGCGGTGCTTGCGCTCACCGAGGTCCACCTGCGCCAATGCGTCCAGGCCGACCAGCTCCAGCAGGTCGATCAGCATCGCCGTCTCCACGCCGTAGCCCGAGACGAACGGCACCTGCTCCAGCACCTCCCGGCGGCCCGCGTACTCGCCGGCGAGGGGCTGCACGAAGCCAGCCAGCTCCGGCCAGAAGAGGTTGAGCAGCGGCCGGGCCATCAGCTCGGTCACCCGGCCGCCGCCGTCGGCCTCCACGCCGGTCGCGCCGACCAGCGGGCGGTGGTAGAAGCCCTTGACGAAGTCGACCGACGGGTCGGTCAGCAGCGGGCCGATCAGGCCCGTGACGAAGTGCGGCCGGAACTCGCGCAGGTCGGCGTCGACGAAGGCGACCACGTCGCCCTCGGCGGCGGCCAGCCCGGCCCAGAGCGCGTCGCCCTTGCCGGTCAGCTGGGGCAGCCCCCGGGTCATCGCGTCCTGGCTGACCACCTCGGCCCCGGCGGCCCGGGCCACCTGGGCGGTCCGGTCGGTCGACCGGGAGTCGACCACGATCAGCTCGTCGACCAGGGGAAGCCGGTCCATCAGGTGTTCGCGGATCGTCGACACGATCGCGCCCACCGTGGCCTCCTCGTTGCGGGCCGGCAGCACCACGCTGACCCGGCTGCAACCCTTGGCCCGCAGCAGGCGTCGGGCCGGCCAGTCGCCGGCCGACGTCGTTCGATAGGTGGCCCAGGCCTCCACTACCGGTGAGACGATCTGTTCTGTATCCCGCACAGGCACACCCCCAGGTCGTGGCGGAAACGCGGGAACTGGATTTCCCAGTACCGACCCCGCGCTAACCGGATCATGCCTACCAGCCTGATCACGCCCCGGACACCGGCCGGTTCCCGCCGGGTGAACGTCTGATTGCGCCGCCCGCCGGGTTTGGTGGGGTGCCGGCAGGGGGAGAGCTGTCCGGGTAGTCGGGAAACCGTGGCGAGAGGGTCTGTGGGATGCGCGTGTGCCGGGTGGGACTGGTAGGGGGCGGCGGGGTGGCGCAACGCCACGCCCGCGTCTTGACCGGCTTCGAGGACGTGGAACTGCTCGGGGTGACCGACGTGGCCCGGGACGCGGCGGAGGCGCTGGCCGGGACGCACGGTGCCCGGGCCTTCGCCGACGTGGACGAGCTGCTCGCCGCCGGCCCGGACGCCGTGTACGTCTGCGTGCCGCCGTTCGCGCACGGGCCGGTCGAGGAGGCGGTGATCGCCGCCGGCGTGCCGATGTTCGTGGAGAAGCCGGTCGCGGTGGACCTGGAGACCGCGGAGCGGATCGCCGCCCTGGTCGAGCGGCGGCAGCTGCTGACCGCGGTCGGCCACCACTGGCGTTACCTGCACGTGGTCGAGCAGGCCCGGGAACTGCTCGCCGACCGCCCGGTGCGGATGGTCAACGGCTCCTGGCTGGACAAGGTGCCGCCGGTGGCCTGGTGGGCCCGGCGGGACCGCTCCGGCGGCCCGGTGGTGGAGCAGGCAGCGCACGTGCTCGACCTGATCCGCGCGCTGGTCGGTGAGGCCACCGAGGTGACCGCGTACGGCGACGGAGCCCCGCCGCCGGTCGACGGCGCCGACATCGACTCGGTCACCGCCGCGACGCTGCGGTTCGAGGGCGGTGCCGTCGGCACGCTCGCCGCGGCGTGCGTGCTGGGCTGGAAGCACCGGGCCGGCGTGGAGATCCTCGCCGACGGGCTGGCGCTGTCGCTGGCCGAGGACGGCCTGACCGTCTGCGACGGGGACGGCGAGCGGCACCTGCCCGCCGACCCGGACGGCGCCCGGGCGGCCGTCGACCGGGCCTTCGTCGACGCCGTGCGGGGGGTCGGCGACGACGTCCGCGTCCCGTACGCGGAGGCGCTGCGCACCCAGCGGCTGGCCCTCGCGGTGGCCGAGTCCGCCCGGACGGGGCGGAGCGTGTCGCTGCCCACCGGGCCGGCCGCGCGGCCCCGGACGGCGGTGGCGGACGCCACGCCGGCGGGGGTGACCGTCGATGCGTGACAAGGTCGTGGTGGTCAGCGCCCCCGGGCGGGTGGAACTGGTCGAGCAGGACGCCGCCGAGCTGCGGGACGGCACGTTCCGGGTGGAGACGCTGCACAGCGGCGTCTCCGCCGGCACCGAACTGAGCTACGTCAAGGGCACCAACCCCTACCTCAACGTCACCTGGAACGCCGACCTCGGCCTGTTCCAGCCCGGGGAGGCGAGCACGCCGTACCCGGTGAACCGGCTCGGTTACATGCAGGTGGGCCGGGTGGTGGAGAGCCGCACCCCGGCGATCGGGGTCGGGACCGTGGGCGCCATGACCTACGGGCACCGCACCGGGTACGTCGCCGACCCGGTCGCCGAACGCTTCGTGCCGCTGCCGGAGGACCTGGACCCGCTGCTCGGCATCTACGTCGCGCACATGGGCCCGATCTGCGCCAACGGCCTGCTGCACGCCGCCGCCGACCTCTGCGGCACCGACGTGCGCTCGCTCGGCGACGGCGTCCGCGGCCGCCGGGTCGCGGTCGTCGGCAGCGGCGTCGTCGCCCTGCTCACCGCGCTGCTCGCCCGGCGGCACGGCGCCGCCTCGGTGGTGGTGCTGGACCCGACGCCGCAGCGGCGCGAGGTGGCCGAGGCGCTCGGCCTGGAGACCCTCGACCCGGAGGCCGCCGACCCGGCGGTGGTGCTCAAGACCCGGTGGAACCACTCCGCCGGCGACCGCGGCGCCGACGTGGTGTTCCAGTGCCGGGGCCAGGCCTGGGCGCTGCACCTCGCGCTGCGTCTGCTGCGCCCCCAGGGCACGATCATCGACCTGGCCTTCTACCAGGCGGGTGCGGACGAGGTCCGGCTCGGCGAGGAGTTCCATCACAACGGCCTGTCGCTGCGCTGCGCGCAGATCGGGCGGGTGCCGCGCGGGCTCACCCCCACCTGGGACCGGGAGCGGCTCTCCGCGGAGACCATCGAGCTGCTCCGGCAGTACGGCGACCTGATCCGCAAGCACCTCGTCTCGGCGGTGGTGCCGTTCGAGGAGGCGCCGGCGTTGCTGACCGACCTGGCCGAGCGCCGCCGCTCCGAGCTCCAGGTGGTGCTGACACCCTGAGCCGACCGGATCCGGCCGGTGCGAGCGCCCCGGCCGATCCGCCGTCACCGGGTGGGCCTACGCGTAGCCGTCCCGCGGGAACAAACAGCTCGTCAGCTGACCCCCGGCAAAGGCCCCGAGCTGGGCGGATGGCCCCGAATCCGGACACCGGCACGACCGGGGGAGCGCCGGGCCGCACAATCGGGTTCGGTTCGCGTACCGTTGCCGCTCATGGGTGTGTCGCAACGGTTGAAGACCAGGTTCCGGCGGTTTCTCCAGCGGCCGGGTACGACGGTCGAGCTGGCCCCGCTGGAGAAGCTGCTCCCGGCCGTCGAGGCGCGCGAGGAGGAGCTGCAGGGGCTCGACGACGCCGAGCTGACCGAGGCCGCCGGCGCCGCCACCGGGTACGAGGAGATCTGCGCGATCGGCCGGGAGGCCGCCCGCCGCGGCCTCGACCAGCGGCCGTACGACGTGCAGCTGCTGGGCGCGATGGCGCTGCTCTCCGGCAAGGTCGCCGAGATGGCCACCGGTGAGGGCAAGACGCTCACCGCCACCATCGCCGCGTACGGGCACGTGCGGATGGGCAACGGCCCGGTCCACGTGCTCACCGTCAACGACTACCTGGCCCGCCGCGACGCCGAGTGGATGAGCCCGGTCTACGCCCTGCTCGGGCTCACCGTCGGCTGGGTCAACGAGGCCTCCACCCCCGAGGAGCGGCGCGCCGCGTACGCCTGCGACGTCACCTACGTCTCGGTCAGCGAGGCCGGCTTCGACTACCTGCGCGACCAGCTCGTCACCGACATCGCCGACCGGGTCCAGCAGCCGCTGCGGACCGCCATCGTCGACGAGGCCGACTCGATCCTGATCGACGAGGCCCGGGTGCCGATGGTCCTCGCCGGCGCGGTCCCCGGCGAGCAGGACCCGGTGCACGCCGCCGCCGCGCTGGTGCGCGGGCTGCGCAGGGGCAAGCACTACACCGCCGCCGAGGACGGCCGCAGCGTCGCCTTCACCGCGGTCGGCCTGGCCACCGTCGAGGCCAAGCTCGGCGGCATCGACCTGTACGACGAGGAGCACGTCGGGCAGCTCTCCGCGGTGAATGTGGCGCTGCACGCGCACGCCCTGCTGCACCGCGACGTCGACTACATCGTCCGGGACGGCTCGGTCGAGCTGATCGACGAGATGCGCGGCCGGGTCGCCCAGCGCCGCCGCTGGCCGGACGGGCTCCAGGCCGCGGTGGAGGCGAAGGAGGGTCTGGACGCGACCGCCGAGGGTGAGGTGCTGGGCACCATCGCCGTGCAGGCGTACATCGCGCTCTACCCGACGGTCTGCGGGATGACCGCGACCGCGGTGCTCGTCGGCGACCAGCTACGGGAGTTCTTCGGCCTCGAGGTGGCGGTGATCCCGCCGAACACGCCGTGCGTCCGCGAGGACGAGCCGGACCGGATCTACGCCACCCGGGCCGAGAAGGAGGAGGCGCTGATCGACGAGATCAAGCGCTGCCACGAGCAGGGCCGGCCGGTGCTGGTCGGCACCCTGGACGTGAAGGAGTCCGAGGGGCTGGCCGCCGGGCTGCACGCCGCGGGGGTGCCCTGCGTGGTGCTCAACGCCAAGAACGACGACGAGGAGGCGGCGATCATCGCCGAGGCCGGCGCGTACGGCGCGGTGACCGTCTCCACCCAGATGGCCGGCCGGGGCGTCGACATCCGGCTCGGCGGCAGCGACCAGACCGACCAGGAGCGGGTGGCCGAGCTGGGCGGCCTGTACGTGATCGGCAGCGGCCGGCACGACAGCCGCCGGGTCGACGACCAGCTGCGCGGTCGGGCCGGCCGGCAGGGCGACCCGGGCGGCTCGGTCTTCTTCGTCAGCCTGGAGGACGACCTGGTGGTCCGGCACGCCGGCGACGCCATCCCGGCCTCGCCGCGGATGAACGCCGACGGCCTGGTCACCGACCCGCAGGTGGACTACGCGGTGGAGCATGCCCAGCGGGTCGCCGAGGGGGTCAACCACGAGATCCACCGCAACACCTGGCGCTACAGCGTGGTGATCGAGCAGCAGCGTAAGGCCCTCGCCGAGCGGCGCGAGCGGCTGCTCACCAGCGACATCGCCGCGTTGATGCTGCTGGAGCGGGTGCCGGAGAAGGCTGGCGAGATGGACGAGGACCTGCTCGCCGACGCGGCCCGGTCGATCGCCCTGTACCACCTGGACCGGCTCTGGGCCGACCACCTGGCCGAGCTCTCCGAGGTCCGGGAGGGCGTGCACCTGCGGGCGCTGGGCCGGCTGGACCCGCTCGACGAGTTCCACCGCAGCGCCGTGCCCGCGTTCAACGCGCTGATCCCCGAGATCGAGACGCGGACCATCGCCACCTTCGAGGAGACCGAGTTCGACGAGGGCTGGGAGCCGGACGCCTCGAAGCTGGTCCGGCCCACCGCCACCTGGACGTACCTGGTGCACGACAACCCGTTCGGCTCGGAGCTGGACCGGTTGATCGCCTCCGTCGGGCGACGGCTCATCTCCGGTTCCCGCTGACCGTCACAGGGGTCCCTTCCGGCGCGCTGGTCGCGCGGAAGGGACCCCTTTGCACGGTTTCGATCCTGATTTGGGAGGGTAGTAGCCCGAGGCTTTCAAGCCAGGGAGAGGCAGCAGCGGGGATGACACAAGGCAATGGCACCGGACGGGGACACCGCGTGGTCGTACGCGCCGGGGGCGGGGACCGCGAGCCGGTGAACCTGGACACGCGGGAGTCGACCATCGACACGCTGGGCGTGCTGGAGACCGCGGCACTGCTGCGGGAGCTCACCGCCGGCCTGATCGCGGTCACCGACTTCGACGAGGCGCTGGAGCAGCTGGTCCGGATCGCCCGGGACGCCGTACCGGGGTGGCCTGCTGCGGCTTCACCGCGCTGCGGGCCGGCGAGCCGGCCGGCGTGGCCGCCTCCGACCCCCGGCTGGCCGAGCTGGACGACCTGCGGCACGCCCCCGACTCGCCGGCGATGAGCGCCATCCGCCGCCGCGAGATGATCATCGCGGAGGACCTCACCCGGGAGTCGCGCTGGCCGACCTGGACCACCCGGGCCCGCAACCTGGGCGTATGCGGAGTGATCTCCGCGCCGGTCGATGTCGACGAGCAGGTGATCGGCGCGATCAACCTGTACGCCGAGGCGAGGCCCGGGCTGACCACCCGGCACCAGCTCACCGCGATGCTCCTCGCCGAGCACGCCGGGCTGCTGCTGGCCGCGGTCCGGGACCGGGCCCGGCAGGCGGCGACGGCCGGTCAGCTGGACGCCACCCTGCTGGAGGAGGGGGTCGTCGGGCAGGCCATCGGGGTGATCATGACCCAGCGCGGCTGCCCGGCCCCGGAGGCGCTGGACGTGCTCCGCAGCGCCGCCGCCTCGTTGGACATTCCACTGCGCGAGGTGGCCGAGCGGTTGGTGATCACCGTCTCCCGTCCCCGGGAGAGCTGAACGGCGTTCGTTTCCCCCCGTTGGCGGTCGGGTAGCACTCTGGACTGGCGCACCGCACCGATCCTGGGGAGGAACCGATGGAGAGCCGACTGCGGGTGCAGGGGCACCCCATCCAACCGATGCTGGTGACGTTCGCGTTCGGACTCTTCGTCAGCGCCGCGGTGTTCGACCTGGCCGACGTCGCCGGCGGCCCCGCCTTCCTCGGCGAGGTGGGCTACTGGAGCGCGGTCGCCGCGCTGGTCGCGGCCGCCCTCACCACCGTCGCGGGATGGTCGACCTGTGGGACGTCCGGGCCGACCGGACCCGCCGTACCGCGATCACCTTCAACCTGGTCAACGCCGCGATGGCGGGGCTGTTCCTGCTCGCCTGCCTGATCCGGGCCCAGTCGCCGGAGCGCGGCGCCACCGGCGTGCTGCTCGCCACGGAGCTGGTCGCCCTGGTCGTCGGGGCGGTGGGGGTCCGGCTGGGCGCCCGGTTGATGCGCCAGTTCGACCGGGGCCGCGTCGAGCCGAGCGGCTTCGAGGCGCTGAGCCCGGTCACCGGCTCCACCGTCGAGATCGTCCGCCCGCCGGCGTGACGCCCCGCCGCGCCGCGCGGCTCGAAAGTTCCTTGCCGGTGCCCGGCCGCCGGCGGCAGGCTCGCCGGGTGGGCGCGGACCGTGACTTCGAAGAGCTGATCGCCGAGGGGGCCGGCGTGCCGGTCGACGGCTGGGACTTCTCCTGGCTGGCCGGGCGGGCCACCGAGGAACGCCCGCCGTGGGGCTACGCCCGGCTGGTGGGCGCCCGGATGGCCACCGTCGCCGCCGCCCTGGACATCGACACGGGCGGGGGAGAGGTGCTTGCCGAGACGCCCACGCCGCCGCCGCTGCTGGTCGCCACCGAGGCCTGGCCGCCGAACGTCGAGGTCGCCCGCCGTACGCTGCGCCGGGTCGGCGCCACCGTGGTCCGGGTGGCCGAGACGCCCCCGCTGCCGTTCCGGGACGGCTCGTTCGACCTGGTGACCAGCCGACACCCGGTGGACACCTGGTGGGACGAGATCGCCCGGGTGCTCCGCCCCGGTGGGAGTTACCTGTCCCAGCAGATCGGCGCGGGCACGGTCCGCGAGCTGAGCGAGGCGATCCTCGGCCCGCTGCCGCGGCCGGCCAGCCGGCACCCCGAGCAGGCGGTCGCCGCCGCCCGGGCCGCCGGGCTGGAGGTCGTCGACCTGCGTACGGCCACCCTGCGGACGGTCTTCCACGACATCGCCGCCGTGGTGTACTTCCTGCGCAAGGTGATCTGGACCGTGCCCGGCTTCACGGTCGACCGCTACCGCGACGAGCTGCGCCGCCTGCACGACCGCATCCGCGCCGAGGGCCCCTTCGTCGCCCACGCCCAGCGCTTCCTCATCGACGCCCGCCACCCCTGACGGCCCCCGCCCGCGCGACTCGCGGTGATCATGAAGCTGTTGTCCCCGCACCCGCGTGTCGCGACCACAACTTCATGATCACCGGGCGGGCCGGCCGCCCGGAACGAGTGGGTCAGTGGGCGGCGGCGTGGTGGGCGGCGAGGACGTCGGCGCCGAAGTCGCTGGCCGGGCGGCGCAGGACGGTGTGCGCGTGGTTGCCGTCGTCGGTGGTGTTGTCGTACTCGATCAGCAGGTCGTCGCCCTGGACGCGGTAGTAGTGCCGCTGCCCCGGCCGGGTCGGGCCGGCCCACGCGAAGTGCAGCTCCCCGCCGTCGAGCCGGCCGGCCTCCCGGGCGGCCAGTTCCGGCGGGAGGCGGTCGAGGTAGAGGGCGACGAGCTGGTCGAGCAGCGCCCGGCCGGTCGGCGTGAGCCGGTTCCGGGGCACCCCGAGCGGGTCGAGCCGGCCGGGGGCGCTGGGCCGGGTGGCGCTGATGATGTCGGTGGGCGCCTCGTCGGCGACGATCGCCGCGGCCCGGCCCGCCGGCCCGAGCGCGTCCAGCAGCTCCCGGGCCAGGTCCTCCTCGGGTCCCAGCGGCCGGGAGACCGGCCGGCCGGCGTGCCGGACCGTGGCTGGGTTGGCGCCGAAGAAGAGCGGGGCGGGGGAGACCTGGTCGGCGACCACGTCATGCTCACCGAGAGGTGGTGTCCCTCGATCCGCCAGCCCCACCGGTCGTCGGCGGCCGGGTCGCCGAAGAGGGCCACCCAGTAGTCGCCGCTGTGCCGGCCGCGCCGCCAGCCCTCCGCCCGGTCGAGCACCTCCTCCAGGGCGATGATCGCCATCGCCTGCGCGTACGCCGGCGGGCTCAGCGCGGTGGCCAGCAGCCGGTGCGCCGCCTTGCGGGCCGCGACGTCGAGGTCGGCGAGGGGCACGCCGGGTCGGGGCCGGGGCCGGTACTCCAGCCACCGCCGGGCCGGCTCGTCGTCGAAGGCGTGGCCGGCGCGCTGCCGGCCCGCCTCGTCGAGCGCCGCCAGCAGGTCGCCGGCCGCGGTGCGCATCTGCTCGGGTACGGGATCCTCCACCGACCCTGTATACCGCCCCGACGGACGGCCCGTCCGGCGCGTGGTCAGCTCCGGCCGAGCGCGGCCAGCATTTCCGGCAGCTGACCCCGACCGGCCGCGCCTGGTAGCTTGCCAGCCCGGCGGGCGGGAGGGGTCGCGACCAGCTGACCAGCGACCGTGCATGAGTGTGCACGGAGTGACTCTAGTTGCGGTATGATGCTCCTGTGAATTTGACGGAGTGGGCACGTGCGCAAGGGATCAGTGCCCACACGGCGTACCGCTGGTTCCGTCAGGGCACCTTGCCGGTCCCGGCTCAGCGGGTCGGCCCCCGCATGATTCTGGTGAATGTGGACGCCAACAGTGCGCCGACCGCCACGGGTGGCCTCGGTCTGTACGCCCGGGTGTCGTCCCACGACCAGGAGACCGATCTGGAGCGCCAGGTCGCCCGACTGTCGCAGTGGGCGGCCATGGCTGGCCACCGGGTGGTGCGCGTGGAGTCCGAGATCGGCTCGGGTGTGAACGGCGCCCGGTCGAAGGCCCGGCGGCTGCTGGCCGACCCGGGCGTGACCACGGTCGTGGTCGAGCACAAGGATCGGCTGGGTCGCATGAACGTCGAGCTGGTCGAGGCGGCGCTGGCCGCCCACGGTCGCCGGCTGGTGGTGCTGGACGAGGGGGAGGTCGACAACGACCTGGTCCGCGACATGGTCGAGGTGCTGACGTCGTTCTGCGCCAGGCTGTACGGCCGCCGGTCGGCCCGCAACCGGGCCGAGAAGGCGTTGGAGGCCGCCGAGCATGGCTGACCTGCGTTCGATCGAGGAGCCGTTCGTCGCCCTCGGTCCGACCGGGGTCGCTATCCACGATCGCCTCAAGGGCCTCACGGCGGGAGACGAGGAGATCCTGCGTCTGGTGGGTGCACACCTGGGCTCGCTTGCAGCGAAGGACCTCAAGGTGCGGTGTGCCGACCGACTGGAGCACTCCACGGACAGGTGGGCGGCGCGCAAGCGGGAGCTGACGCCGGGGTCGTCGGCCCGGTGGGCGGGGGCGATCACGAAGGCCACGCACGACCAGTGGGCGCTGGCCCGAAGGTGCCAGCTAGCACACATCGGCAACCTCGAAGCCGAGGTGGCGACGATTCGACATCGACTGTCCCTGCCGGTGGGGCAGCGCGGCGTCAAGGGCGTACCGGGCGGCTACCGCAGTCGGCAGGAGTGGTTCGCCAAGAGCCGTCGCCTGCACGTGCTGATGGAGCGGCTGGGGCGGGAGCGGGCCAACCGTGAGGCCGGGGTCGTGCACGTGGCGCGCGGCGGGAAGCGCCTCGCCCGCAACCGCCACAACCTGGCCCAGGCTGGACTGACCGAGGCGCAGTGGCGCGAGCGGTGGACAGCGCAGCGTTGGTTCCTTCAGGCCGACGGGGAGTCGGGTAAGCGGTACGGCAACGAGACGATCCGCGTCACTGCGGACGGCGAGGTGTCGATCAGGCTGCCCGCACCGTTGGTTGGACTGGCGAACGCCCCCCACGGCCGGTATGCCCTGGCAGCGAAGGTGCGGTTCCCCCACCGCGGTTCCGAGTGGGTCGACCGTATCGAGGCCAACCGGGCGGTCGCTTACCGCATTCATTTCGACCCGCAGCGGCAGCGCTGGTACATCACCGCGTCCTGGCAGCACGCGCCCACTAGGACGGTCCCACTGGAGGCCGCGCTGGCCACCGGCGCGATCGGGGTGGACACCAATGCTGACCACATCGCCGCCTGGCGGCTCGACGCCCACGGCAACCCCGTCGGCAACCCGCGCCGGTTCCATTACGACCTGTCCGGCACCGCCGACCACCGTGACGCCCAGCTGCGTCACGCCCTGACGCGGCTGCTCAACTGGGCGAAGGTCTGCGGCGTGGAAGCTGTGGCCATCGAGGACTTGGACTTCGAGGCGGAGAAAACCCGGGAGAAGCACGGCCGGCGCAAGCGGTTCCGTGGCCTCATATCCGGGATGCCCGTCAGCAGGCTGCGCGCCCGGCTCACCTCGATGGCCGAAGCAACCGGCGTCGCGGTCGTCGCGGTCGACCCGGCATACACCTCCAAGTGGGGCGCCCAGCACTGGCAGAAGCCCCTGATCAGCAAAAAGCGAAAGACGACCCGCCACGACGCTGCCGCCGTGGCGATAGGACGACGCGCTCAGGGTCACCCGATTCGGCGTCGGACGGCACCGCCCCCTGCTCACCGGAGTGATGGGCTGGGGCATCGGACCGTCCAGGCCGGATCGGGCGTCCCTGAGCGTGAGGGAACCCGCCCCCGTAATTCCGGACCGCGGACACGATCCGTGCGCGCCGGATACGGAGCGAACGCGGGGGACCAGCGTGCCCAAGACCGTTCGGGACACGCGGCTGAACACGCGCAACTTGTGCTCAGTTCCTAGGAACGGTGGATGGACGATTCGGTGTACGTCGGCAACGCGGACCTGGACGGGGCGACCGACGCCGGCTGGCTGCTCGGCCACTTCAAGCCGCCGGGGGACGTCCGGCACAGCACGGAGGTCGAGGTGAAGTGGGGTGTGCACCCGGCGGGGGAGGCCCGGTCCCGGTGGGCGACCGGAGAGCGCCGCACCGCGCTGCTGGTGCTGATCAGCGGTCGGTTCCGGGTGGAGCTGCCGGACCGCACGGTGGTGCTCGGCAAGCCCGGCGACTACGTGGTGTGGGGCCGGGGTGTCGACCATTGCTGGTACGCGGAGCGGGAGTCGGTGGTGCTGACGGTGCGCTGGCCGTCCGTGCCGGGCTACCGGGTGGACCCGCCGATGATCTGACCTGGCGCCGTCGCTGTCCCAGCATCCGGTATTGCCTACTAAACCCATAGGGTTTGCCTTCTATCGTGGAGGGGCACGCGCCGCTCCGCACCCGTGAGGACGACCCGCCCATGACCAGCGCACCCCCCGCCGACCTGCTCGCCGTCGCCGCCCGGTACGCGGATCCCCCCGCTTGGCCGGTCCCGCTGCGCTTCGACCGGGCGCAACGGTGGTACGCACGGCTCGCGGCCGGGCCGGACCACGAGGTCTGGGCGTTGAGCTGGCTGCCCGGGCAGGGCACGGATCTGCACGACCACGGCGGCTCCTCCGGCGCCTTCCTGGTCGTCGCCGGCACCCTCACCGAGGAGACGGTCAGCGGCGGTCGGCTGCGCCCGCACCGGCTGGCCGCGGGCACTGGCCGGCGCTTCGGCGCCCGACACGTGCACGTCGTGACCAACCGGGGCGACCAGCCGGCGGTCAGCGTGCACGTCTACCGGCCCACACTGCGCCGGATGACCCGCTACCGGCTCCTCGACGGCAGCTCCTGATCGGGGACGTGGCCGAGGCCGGGGTGGCGTGGTGAGCCGGCCAGGCGCGCGACCGCAGCCACCCGCAGACCCGACATCCGCCTGGAAGGACGCGACGATGCCGCACACCCAGACCCGCACCGACAGCTGTCCGGTCCCGCCGCCCGGCTCCCGCGGCATCGACGAGGTCCTCGCCGCCGCCCGCGCCCGGCTGCGCCGGCTCGACCCCGAGCAGGCGCACCTCGCGTACCGGTCCGGGGCGCTGCTGGTCGACATCCGGCCGGCGGGCCAACGCGCCGCGCACGGCACCGTCCCCGGTGCCCTCGCCGTGGAACGCAACGTGCTCGAGTGGCGGTTCGACCCGCGCTGTCCGGCCCGGCTGCCCCAGGCCGTCGACTACGACGTGCCGATGGTGATCCTCTGCCAGGAGGGCTACACCTCCTCGCTGGCCGCCGCCGCCCTGCAGGATCTGGGCCTGCACCGGGCCACCGACGTGGTCGGCGGATTCGCCGCCTGGCGCATCGCCGGGCTGCCCACCTCG